>NZ_JAZGQK010000009.1:0-82424 GCF_036422035.1 Plantactinospora sonchi | reverse complement strand
CCCCCCGGCGCGGGGGGGGGCGCGCGCGGGGGGGGGGGGGGGGGGGGGGGGGGGGGGGGGGGGGGGGGCCCCGCCCCCCCCCCCCCGACGCCGAGCTGCTCGGCTGCGAACCGGGCAAACTGCACCTGCACACCCGGCGACTCAGCCGCGACGACAACGGGGACTTCGTCGAACACGTGGAGAGCCTGCTCGACCCCGAGCGGTTCCGGCTGCACCTGCGCTTCGGGGGGTGGCCGGCATGAGCCCGACCATGTCGGACGGCGTGACGCCGATCGAGACACGGGCGGTCGGGGCGCTGACCGGGCTCGCCATCGGCGACGCGCTCGGCATGCCGACCCAGTCCCTGCCCCGGCAGCGGATCCGGGAGCGGTACGGCCGGCTCACCGGCTTCGAACCGGGTCCGGACGACCAGCCGATCGCGCCCGGCATGCCGGCCGGCGCGGTCACCGACGACACCGAGCAGGCGGTCCTGCTGGCCCGGCTGCTGCTCGCCGGCAACGGCCGGATCGACGGACACCGACTCGCCCGGGAACTGCTCGCCTGGGAGGACGACATGCGTCGCCGGGGGTCGTTGGACCTGCTCGGCCCGTCGACCCGGGCCGCGGTCGCCGCCGTCGCCGCCGGACGGCCGATCGAGGAGGCCGGCCGTTTCGGCACCACGAACGGCGCCGCCATGCGGATCACCCCGGTCGGCATCGCCGTACCCGTGGACGACCTGGACCGGCTCGTGGCCCGGGTGGTGGAGGCGAGCTGGGTCACCCACAACACCGGGGTGGCGCTGGCCGGGGCCGCCGCAGTCGCGGCGGCGGTCAGCGCCGGCCTGGCCGGAGCCGACCCGGCGACGGCCACCGCGACCGGGGTACGGGCCGCCCGGCTCGCCGCCGCACACGGACACTGGGTGGCCGCCGCCGACGTCGCCGACCGGATCGACTGGGCCACCCGACTGGTCGCCGGACGACCGCCGGACGACGCCGCCGACCTGATCTACCGCCTCGTCGGGACGAGTGTGGCCACCCAGGAGTCGGTACCGGCCGCCTTCGCGGTACTCGCCGTCCATCCCGACGACCCGTGGCGGGCCAGTCTGCTCGCCGCCTCCCTCGGCGGCGACTGCGACACCATCGCCGCCATCGTCGGAGCCGTCGCCGGCGCCACCCACGGCGTCGACGCCTTCCCCGACACCGCACTGAAGACCGTCGACACGGTGAACCACCTTCCGCTGACCGGTCTGGCGACCGACCTGCTGGCCCTTCGCCGGCAGCGGAGCTGACACCGGTACCCGCAGGAGAGACAGCGCCGCCGCCCGCAGGGAAACGGGGCCGAGCGGCCCGCACGGAGAGCCGGGCAGAGCGCCCGCACGGAAAGGCAGGACAAAGATGTCCGCTACGGAACTGGCCGGAACCGCTCCGGCCGACAGCAACCGGGTCGGCGCCATCGAGACCCGGGGCATCGAGCCGGTACCACCGGGCGAACGTACCGGCGGGCCGGGTCAGCTCTTCTGGGTGTGGTTCGCGGCGAACATCTCGATCCTGGGACTGCCGCTCGGCGCCACCCTGGTCGCGCTGCGCGGCATGAACATCTGGCAGGCGCTGATCGTCGCCGCGATCGGCTCCTTCGGGTCGTTCGCCCTGGTCGGGCTGATCAGCGTGGCCGGCAAGTGGGGCGGGGCGCCGAGCATGACGCTGTCCCGGGCGGTCTTCGGCCCACGCGGCAACCACGGGCCGACCCTGATCTCCTGGCTGTCCCGGGTCGGCTGGGAGACGGTCAACACCACCACCGCCGCGTACGCGCTGCTGGCGTTGCTGGCGATCGTCTTCGGGGTCAGGTCGAACCCGGTACTGACCGTCATCAGCCTGCTGGTGTTCGTGGTACTGACCCTGGTGGTCTCCGGACTCGGGCACGCCACCCTGGTGCTGGTCCAGAAGTGGGCCACGTACGTCTTCGGGGCGCTCAACGTCCTGGTCGGGGCGTTCCTGGTCAGCCGGGTGGACTGGGACGCGGTCGCACACGCCCCGGCCGCCCCGCTCAGCGTGGTGATCGCCGGCATCGGGGTGATCGCCGCCGGTACCGGCATCGGCTGGGCGAACGCAGGCGCGGACATGGCCCGCTACCAGCACCGGCACGTACCGGGCGGGCGGATCGTGGCAGCCGCCTCGGTCGGTGCCGGGGTGCCGCTGTTCCTGCTGATCGGGCTCGGCGGCCTCCTCTCGGCCGGCGACAACAGCCTCGCCTCGGCCAGTGACCCGGTGTCGGCGATCCAGGTGATGCTGCCGTCCTGGATGGCGGTGCCGTACCTGCTCGCCGCCTTCGGCGGGCTGCTGCTCTCCAACAACCTCTCGGTCTACTCGGCCGGACTCACGATGATCACCCTCGGGGTACGGGCCCGCCGGGTGGTCGCGGTCGGGCTGGACATCGTGCTCACTCTGGCCGGCGGCGTGTACTTCATGCTGATCGCCGACGACTTCTACGGGCCGTTCATCACCTTCATCTCGCTGCTCGCCGTACCGATCACCGCCTGGGTCGCGGTCTTCCTGGTCGACATGCTGTTCCGCCGGACGTACGACCCGGACGGCCTGATGGACACCGGTCGGACCGGCGTCTACTGGGCGCACGGCGGGTTCCGCTGGTCGGCGGTGCTGCCCTGGCTGGCCGGCATCGTCGTCGGACTGCTCTTCACCACCGCCTCCACCTCGGCGACCGACGTCTGGTTCGCCGGCCCGCTGGCGGACTCCTGGATGGGCAGCAACGGGCTCGGCTGGGTGGCCGCGTTCGTGGTGGCCGGCGGGCTGTACCTGCTGGCCGCCGTGTTCGGCACCCGCCGCGCGACGCCGGAGCCCCGACCGGCCGACGAGCTGACCGGGGTACGGCCGTGACCGGGCACGCCGGGCCGGGGCGGACGCCCCGGCTGGTCCACACCGGCAACGCCATCGTCGACGTGGTGATGTACCTGCCCCGGCTGCCGGAGTCCGGCGGGGACGTACTGGCCAGCGAGAGCACGGTCACCGTCGGGGGCGGGCTCAACGTGATGGTCGCCGCCACCCGCCAGGGCCTGACCGTCGCGTACGCCGGGATGCACGGCACCGGCCCGTTCGGCGAACTGGTCCGGGGCCGGCTGGCCGAGGAGGGGATCGAGGTCGTCCAGCCCCGGCTGCCGGACCGGGACACCGGGTTCAGTGTGGTGATGGTGGAACCGGGCGGGGAGCGTACCTTCGCCACCGGTGCCGGAGCCGAGGCCGGACTCGGGCCGGCGGACCTGGCCCGGATCATCCCGGCCCCCGGCGACCTGGTGTACGTCACCGGCTACAGCCTGGCCTACGCCGTGAACGGGCCGGCGCTGGCCGACTGGCTGGGCACCCTCGACGCTGACGTCACGGTGCTCGTCGACCCGGGTCCGCTGGTCGCGGAGATCCCCCGACCGGTGCTGGAGCCGGTACTGGCCCGGACCGACTGGTGGAGCTGCAACGAGCGGGAGGCGCGGCTGCTCACCGGGCACGCCGAACCGCTCGCCGCCGCGACCGCGTTGGCCGAGCGGACCGGCCGGGCCGGGGTGCTGGTCCGGACCGGGCCGGACGGTGCCGTCCTGGCGGTGCGCGACCGGGTACCGGTCGTCGTACCCACGTTCCCGGTGACCGTGCTGGACACCAACGGTGCCGGCGACGCGCACGTCGGCGCGTTCGCCGCCGCGCTGGCCGGCGGCCTCGACCCGGTGGACGCGGTACGCCGGGCGAACGCCGCCGCCGCGCTCACGGTGACCCGGCGCGGGCCGGCCACCGCCCCGACCGCCGAAGAAATCGACGACCTGCTCGGCACCGACTGAGGTGTAAGGAAGGGGCCCTTGTTATCGCTTTCTGTTGTACGGGGGGCCCTTCCTAACACCCGGCGCTGTCGGACCGGCGGCGACGACGCCCGAGCAGCCAGGCGATCAGATTCAGCCCCACGGCGTACGCCGAGGTGCCCACCAGTAGGGCCAGGCTGGCGCCGTACCCCCAGTCGCCCACCAGCACCGCCGTCTCCCGCCAGACGTCGAGCGACAGACCGGCGAGTGCGACCGCCGTACCCGCCGCGAGCGGCGGAATCACCCACAGCACCCAGTCCGGACCGTTGAACCTGTCGTCCTGCGACAGACCGATCATGGTGATGACGGACCAGGTCACCAGCAGTGAGAGCAGGAGCAGAAGCCGGAGCAACATCCGCCCGGGGCCTCGTGGCAGGCGGCCGAAGAGCAGCGTGCCCAGGCCGACGCCGACGGCGGCGTAGAGCGGATAGGCGGCCAGCTCACACAGCAGGACCCGGACCAGGACGGGGTCGTCGAGTGGCGCGGTGGTCAGGAAGACGCCCTCCTGGGCGCGGGCGAGCGGGTACGCGATCGCGAACGTCTCGACCGCCAGGAGCACCGCGAGGGAGGCACCGATCGCCAGCGCGACCGGCTGCCGGTGCCGCCGGGCGAGGGCGGCGCCCGCCAGCAGCGCGAGGAGCTGTCCAGACAGGACACCGGACGTGTGCCGGAAGATCCGGCTGGTGTAGATCCGCTCGTACTGCTGGGCGTCACCCTGCGCGTCGTAGTTGACCCAGAATTCGTAGAACTGGTCGTTGAACGGCATGGCCACCAGCACCAGCAGTGCCATCACCGGCAACGACCAGACCACCGGATACGTCACCGTACGCCGCAGCCTGCCGGAACCGTCCGCTCGCGTTGACATCCGTCAACTCTCGCCCGTCCCGGTCACGGTTGGACAACGTGCCGGCAACCAGTCGACGAGCGGTGATCTCACCGATTTCGCAGACCGGACGCCGGCACCGGCGGGTTCTGGCCCGCCGGGTACCGGCGGCGGTGGGTAGGTCCGGCTCCGGGATGTCAGGGCACGGCCTGGCCGATTCCAGAGCGGTGACCGCGCGGCGGGAGCGGGCTCAGAGGGCGTCGAGATGCGGGTTGACGAGGTCGGCGAGCTGTGCGGCCAGGCCCACCGAGTGCAGGCCGTGTCCCATGCCGGGCACCAACCGCAGGTGTGCGCCGGGAATCAGCCCGGCCAGCGCCTCGGCGTGTGCGGGCGGGAAAAGCGGGTCGTCCGTACCGTGGACGACCAGCGTCGGCGCGGTGATCGAGGAGAGCGGGGCGAGCCGGTCGGGGGTGAGCTGCCGACCGGCCGGGTCGTGGTTGGCGGCGGCGGCCGGGTCAGCGGCCCGGTCGTACGACAACTCGGCGAAGCGCCGGGCCGCCGGCTCGTCGAACGGCAGCCCGGTGCCGTGCAACATCCGCCAGGTGGCCAGACTGGCCGCGATGTGTTCCTCCCGGCTGGTCCGGGGCAGCGCCGCCGAGGCCATCAGGTGCTGGAAGAAGTGGGGCGCGGGCGGGGGCAGCTCGTCAGGGGCGGGCGGCTGGCCGGTCATCGCCCGCGCCCAGGCCGGCCCGGGGTTGTTGCCCATCGGCGAGGTCATCATCGCGGTCAGGGTGCGGACCCGGGTCGGCCGGTGTACCGCGAGCCACTGCCCGATGGCACCGCCCATGGAGGCGCCGACGACGTGGGCGGCACCGACTCCGTGCCCGTCCAGTACGGCGAGCGCGTCCCCGGCCAGGTCGGCCAGCGTGTACGGCCGGCTCGCGAAGTCGACGAGGTCGGACCGGCCGGTGTCCCGGTGGTCGTACCGGATCACCTGTCGACCGCCGTCGACCAGTCGACGCACCAGATCGTCCGGCCAACCGATGCCCTGCGCCGAGGTGCCCATGACGAGGAGCACCGTCGGATGCGCGGGGTCACCGAAGCGTTGCGTCCACAGTCGCAGGTCTCCGGAGGATACGAATGTCTCGTCAGCGTTCAGCATGGCCAGGAAAGGTAGCCGCCGACCCGTTCCCCATAGATCGGTACCACCTGAATATCCATCGATATAATGTGATATAATTATCTTGCTTCCCGGGTCAGCTGTTCACCTCGACGCACGCTGGCCGCTGTCCCGTCAACTGGGTACGGGATGACGGGCGGCGGCCATTGCGGCCAGCCCGGCACCGGTGAGCGCGGCGGTGTACGGCGTGGCGGCCGGATGCACCCCGATCCGGAGCGCCCGGGCGAGCGCGACGGTCAGTTCGGGCCGGGCAGCGCCGTCACCGACCAGCACCATTCCCCGGGCCAGCGCGGCGAGCGCCGCCGGTCGGTGGTCCGGCTGCTGGTACACCTCCCGGACCAGCCGTGCGGCGACCGCCGCCAGCACGTGCACCGTGACGTCGGGGGTCAGGTCGCCGGTGCCGAGGTTGGCCCGCCGTGCCGTGACCAGGTGACCGTCGCTGAGCAGCCCGACCTCGGTCACCTGGGCGCCGATGTCGGCGATGAGCAGGTCACCGGCGGCGGCGCCGGAACCGATCGCCGCCGCCCGTACGGTGTCGATGAAGAGCACCCGGCGCGGATCCAGCGCGGCGGTGAGCACCTCGCGCATGGTCTGCTCGTCGCCGGGGGTGGCCAGCACCGGCCGGCAGGCGACGACCAGCGGCCGGGACTCGGCGGCGGGGCCGAGCCGGTTCCGTAGCCGGCGCAGCGCGGCGGTGCAGCCCGAGGGGTCGACCAGACGGCCCCGCCGCACGAGCGGTGCCGCCGAGGGGCCGTCGGCGGTCGGGAAGCTGGCCGTACCCCGGGCCAGTCCCCAGGCCCGCAGCCACGTGCTGCCGAAGTCGACAGCGAGCAGGGTGGACGCCATCACCGCCTCCTTCTCCGCCCCGGAAGTCGTCGAACCTCCAGCCTGGGTCGATAGCGGGTGCCCCGCACCGGCTGACGCCGGCCAACAACCGCTGGACACCTTTCCGGCCGCCGGCAAGAAGCGGCTGCCCGCCACCGGCCGAGGGCGGCTCCGGCGTCCAGCAGAGCGCAAGAAGCGGCGGCTCCGGCTTCCGGCCGAGGGCAAGAAGCGGCTCCGGCGTCCGGCCGCCGACCGAGGGCGGCTCTCGGCGGAACTGCCGACCTGATCAACCGCGGGTGACCAGGTCGATCCCCGTCAGGTCCGCCGAGAGCCGCCAGAGGCGGGCGGCGTCGCCGCGATCCGCCGCGCCGTCGCCGTCGCCGTCGACCACCCGGCAGTCCGCGCAGTACCCGCCGCCCTGGCTGTCGAGCTGTGGTGCGGTGGCCGCCCAGAGGGTGGTCGCCGCTCCCTGCTCGGCTGTCCTGAACAGCCCGGGCAACGGGTCGCCGGCGGCGTCGATCCAACCGGCGGCGACCATCTCGTCGGCGCCGAGGTGCCGTTGCAGCGGAGTCAGGATCCAGCCCGGGTTGACCGAGAAGGCCCGGACGCCGTACGGCTCACCGAGTCGGTCCAGGTGCCGGGCGAAGAGGATGTTGGCCAGCTTGGACTGGCCGTACGCCGCCCACTTGTCGTACCCCTGGGTGAACTGCGGGTCGTGCCAGCGGATCCGGGTTGCCGGGTCACGTCCGGTGGCGACCGAGACGACCCGGGCCGTACCGGCGGCGGCGAGTGCCGGCCACAGCAGGTTGACCAGGGCGTAGTGGCCGAGGTGGTTGGTGGCGAACTGCGCCTCCCAGCCCGGGCCGACCCGGGTCTCCGGACAGGCCATGACGCCGGCGTTCGCGATCAGGATGTCGAGGGTGGCGTGCCGTTGCCGGAACTCGGCGGCGAAGGTCCGTACCGAGTCGAGGTCGGCGAGGTCGAGCCGGTCGATCTCGACATCGGCGATGTCGGCGAGCGCCTGTTCGGCCGACTCCGGCCGGCGGGCCGGTACGACAACCCGGACTCCGGCGGCGCTCAACGCCCTGCTGGTGGCGAGCCCGATCCCGGAGTAGCCGCCGGTCACCAGCGCGGTCCGTCCGGTCAGGTCGATTCCGGCGAGTACGTCGGCGCTCGTGGGGTGCTCGCCGGTACGGGTGTGGTTCCAGGTCATGCGGCGGACGCTAGGTGCTGGACCGAGGTCTAGGTCAACCGTTCGGCCGGTGACTAGGGTCGATGCATGGCGGACGGGGAGTACGGCATCGGGGAGGTGGCCCGGCGTACCGGGTTGAGTGTGCACACCCTGCGGCTCTACGAACGGGCCGGCCTGCTGGCCGGCGAGGTACGCCGGGACGGCCACGGCCGGCGGCTCTACACCGCGTGGGATGTCGAGTGGTTGACCAACTGCGTCAAGTTCCGGGCCACCGGGATGCCGCTCACCACGATCGCCCAGCTGGCCCGGCTGGTCGGCGAGGGCAGCGGGAACGAGGCGGAGCGACTGGAACTGCTCCGGGAGCACCGCCGGCGGGTCCTCGACCAGCTCGACCGGATGCAAGACTGTCTGGAGCTGATCGACAACAAGGTGGCGAGCTACGAACGACACCTGGCCGCCGGCGCGACGGGCAATCCCTGGTAAACACCCCTACGCCGGTTCGGAACTTGTAACACAACCTGCCTTTACACAACCTCCCAGAAGTGATCAACTTCCGACATTAGTCGATCTTGGAGGTAATGTGCGGCTGTCTTTCACCCGAAGATCTGCGGCGTCCGTCGGCGTCGCCCTGGTCGCCGCCCTGGCAACCCCAGCGGCGGCCCACGGCGCCGAACCCGCCCCACCCCCCGCGACGCCCCCGGCGGTCGGTGGCGGCAACAAAGCGGCAGGTCCCCCCGCCACGGTCACCCTGATCACCGGCGACAAGGTGACGGTGACCCCGGGACCCGAGGGAGCAACTCCCGCGGTCGACGTCGCGCGTGCGCCGGGCGCCACCGGCCCTGTACGGGTCAGCACCGAGGGCCGGGACACCTACGTCTACCCCGACGAGGCATTGGCCCTCATCGCCACCGGTCGGCTCGACAGGCAGCTCTTCAACGTCACCCAACTGATCGCCCAGGGCTACGACGACGCGCACACCAGCGAACTTCCGCTGATCCTCACCCGTACGACAGGATCGGCCGCCCGGCGCGCCGCAACCACGCTGCCGGGTGCGGAAACCACCCTGAACCTCTCCTCGGTCAACGGCGAGGCGGTCCGGGCGCGTCGGTCGGAGGCCACCGCCTTCTGGTCGGCCCTCACCGGCGACGGCCGGGACGGTGCCACGTCGGCGAACAGCCGCGGTGCCGCCACCCCGGAGGCCGGCCGCGCATCCGGTGTCACCGCCGGTGAACCGACCTTCGCCGCCGGCGTCCACACGGTGTGGCTCGACGGGAAGGCGAAGGCGACGCTCGCCGACACCACCGCGCAGATCGGCGCCCCCGCCGTCTGGGCGGCGGGCAGCACCGGCAAGGGCATCCGCGTCGCGGTCCTGGACACCGGGTACGACCCCAGCCACCCGGACCTGGCGAACCGGGTTGTCGCGTCCCGGAGCTTCATCCCCGGCGACGACATCGTCGACCAGGACGGGCACGGCACCCACACCGCCTCCACCGTCGCCGGAACCGGCGCCGCCTCCGGCGGTACCGAGCGAGGCGTCGCCCCCGATGCCGACCTGGTGATCGGCAAGGTCCTCGACGACAACGGCGGCGGGTCGATCTCCGGGATCATCGCCGGCATGGAGTGGGCAGCCCGGACCGAACACGCCCGCGTGATCAACATGAGTCTGGGCGTCAGCGACTGGCAAACCCAGGACGATCCGCTGAGCCTGGCGCTGAACCAGCTGAGCGCCGAGACGGGGGCGCTGTTTGTCGTCTCCGCCGGCAACAGCGGGCAGGGTTCGTACACGCTCGGCGCGCCGGGCACGGCGGACGCCGCGCTCACCGTCGGCGCGGTCGACAACGCAGACCAGCTCGCGACCTTCTCCAGCGCCGGACCACGGATGACCGACGACGGGCTCAAGCCCGACATCTCGGCACCTGGGGTGGAAGTGCTGGCCGCCCGCTCGCAGCACATGTCCTGGGGTGAGGGCTACTACCGGCTGGAGAGCGGCACCTCCATGGCGGCGCCGCACGTCGCCGGGGCCGCCGTGCTGCTGGCGGAGAAACACCCGGAGTGGAGCCGGCAGCAGATCAAGGACGCGCTGATGGGCACCAGCACGCGTACCCCTGACTACAACGCCTACCAGGCCGGGACCGGTCGGCTGAACCTGGCCGCCGCCTACCACCAGGACCAGGTCATCGCGACCGGGTCGGTGGACGCGGGACTGGTCAAGTGGGCGCCCGGTACGAAGCGGCAGCCGATCACCCGGACCATCACCTACACCAACACCACGAACTCTCCGCTGACGTTGGAGCTCTCGGTCGACGGTGGTGCCTCCCCCGCCGGGACGTTCACGGCCGCCGCCGAGCGGGTCACCGTGCCGGCGGGCGGAAGCTCCACGGTCGACGTCGTGGTCGACCCGGAGGGGCTCGCACCCGGCCAGTACACCGCGCAGGTCACCGCCCGGTACGCCGCCGGCCAGGTGCACACCGCGGTCGGGGTCTCGGTCGAATCGGAGAAGCACGAGCTCACCGTCCACCTGAAGGACCGCGCCGGCCGGCCGCTCGACGCCGAGGTCGAGATCGTCGACACCGACGGCGTCTCCTCCTGGATGTGGTCCCGGAACGGCACGCTGACCAGTCGGTTGGTTCCCGGCTCGTACACCGTCGTGGCGGCGGCGGAGGTCGAGGGACTGCACGGACCGCACTCCCTCGGGCTGGCGATACTGACCGCTCCCGAGGTCGACCTGACCACCGACCGGGTGGTCGAACTCGACGCCTCGAAGGCACGTCAGGTGAAGGTGGCGACCGCCAAACCGACCACCGTCACCGACAGCCGGGTCGACATCTACCGCTCGTGGAACCAGAGCGAGCCGGCGCCCGGCGACTGGAGCGCCCTGCGGGAGACGATCTGGCCCGGCTCCGTCCACGACAGCCTCTGGGCCCTGCCCACCAAGAGCGCGCCGAAGAAGGGCACCTTCGTTCTCACCACCCGGTTCCGCGCCGAGCAGACCCCGCTGACGGTCAGCTACTCCGGCCACCGGCTCGACAACCTCCTGGTACAGCCGGGGTCCCGGCCGCTCCCGGACGGCACCTCACGGCTGGACGCGGTCTTCGCCGGCACCGGCACGAAGGCCGAGTACGCCGGCCTGTCCGCCCGGGGCCGGGCCGTGGTCGTCCGCGCCAGCGACGCCGTGGCCCCCAGCGAGCTGGCGGCGGCGGCACAGGCCGCCGGTGCGGCGCTGCTCCTGGTGGTCAACGACCAGAACGGCCTGCGCGGCGACTGGTACGGCAACGCCGACGGCGTGACCAGCGGGCCGGTCCCGGTCGCCTCGGCCAACCTGGACGAGGGCGAGGCGCTGATCAAGAAGATCACCGCCGCCGGCAAGAAGCGGGTACAACTGACCGTCGAGGCACACCCGGCACCGAGGTACCTGTACGACCTGGTCGACTTCCACGTCGGCCGGATCCCCCAGGACCCCTCCGCCAAGACCGATCCGCGTGATCTCGCCCGGATCGATCTCACCTTCGCCCGGCCGCCCGCCGGCAAGGCGCTCAGCGAGTACCGGCGGGACTTCCCGCCGTACGAGTGGTCCTTCGGCCGCGAGCTGTCGGCCAAGCCGGTCACCCCGGGGCCGCGTACCGACTGGGTCTCCGCCGGGGCGGGGATCAAGTGGCAGCAGCGCGCCGACATCGCCGACTGGACGCTGTCACAGACGGAGGAGATCACCTACCGGCCGGGCAGCGTGCAGCAGGACCGGTGGTTCGGGCCGATCACCCGGCCGCGCCTGCTCACCAACAACATCCCGGGCCGGGGCGTCGACTGGATGGCCGCCACGATCCAGGGGTTCGGTGATGCCGGGGCCGCGCACGACGGCGGCGCCTCGATGCCGCAGAAGATCACGTTCTTCCAGGGGGACCGGCTACTGTCCGAGTTGAACGGGCGGCCGACCTTCTACGCGGATCAGCTGGCTCCGGAAACGCTGCCGTACCGGCTGGTCGTCGAGACGAAGGGCGATCCGGCGTTCGGCCCGTACTCGACCACCACACACACCGAGTGGCGGTTCAGTTCCGGGGCGGCGACCTCGGACGTCAACGCGGTTCCGCTGGTCCAACTGGACTACGGGACGGAGGTGGACCTCGACGGCCGGGCGAAGCGCAGGAGCGACTTCACCGTCACCCCGGTGGTGGTCGGCAGCACCGCCGCCAAGGACGCAATCTCGTCGGTCGAGCTGGAGATCTCGTACGACGACGGGGTCACCTGGCAGCGGCAGGCCCTGAAGGAGAAGAAGGGCGACTGGCGGACCACCCTGACCGCCCCGCGCCAGGCTGACTTCGTCTCCATCCGGGTCACCGCCACGCAACGCAACGGCGGTGGCGTCACCCAGACCGTCATCCGGGCCTTCGGCCTGAACTGACCCGCGCCCGAAAGGGGCCGGTGTCCGCGCGCGTCCGCGCTGGGCACCGGCCCCTCCCTGTTTCAGGGCGTACGACTCCACGGGTGCTCCGGCCCCAACCTCATCATCGAGTCGGAGATGCTGCTTCTCTGGAAGCTGCGCCGGCCGCTGTCGGAGGACGAGATGTCACGTTTCCTGGGCGAGGTTGACTCCCTCGCGGAACGGTGGGCGGCGGCGTAGCAAGGTAGGGATGTCGCGGCGATCTCCGGGTCAGTCACCGACCAGGCGGTTCCGCCTACGGCAGTAACAGTCCTGGCAGGACCTATTCCGTCGATTGCGGATCGCGGACGTACACGCCCCGTCCCTGGTGACCCTCGACCAGGCCCTCCGCTCGCAAGGTCAGCATGACGGACCGGATGACCTGGGTGGAGACGCCGTGCTGCGCACACAGCTCGGACGTTGATGGCAGCTTGTCGCCCGGCTGCAACTCCCCGGACCTGATCCGCTCACGGATCTCGTTGGCGATCCGCTGATAGAAGGGCGTGGCTGACATGACTCAGGCCAGTGGTGGGTTCTCCGCCACGAAGGTCCCCTTGCCCTGATGGCCTTCGACAAGGCCACGCTCACGAAGGATGCGCAGGGCGTTCTGGGCCGTGGTCACACTGATCTTGAACTGGTCGGCGAGCTGCGCGTAGGTGGGCAGCTTGTCTCCCGGCGCCAGCTCACCGGAACGGATCTGCTCGGTGATCGCATTGATGACACGTTGGTAGTCAGCAGGTCGGTTGGGCATGGGTGGGCACTCCTCGCTCGGCCCATCCATCTCACCACCGCACGTTACTTAGCATGCCTGATGATCTACCCAGCCGACTTGATCACTAACAAAGCGTCACTTCCACGCCCAGATTTCATTGACTTAGACGTCTAATCCGGTCATACGAGGTCCGCGCCAAGACCTTCGGCCGTCGGTGGCGCGGCCTCGACCCCGACGAGGTGTACGCCTACCTGCGGCAACTCGCCGACGAACTCGACCGGGTACGACACGAGGAGTCCCTCGCCCGCACCGAGGCGGAACGGATCCGGCAGGGGCTGCGGCAGTGGCACTCCCGGCACGCCCGCTGTTTCTTCGTCGAGCCCGACCGCAGTTCGCCAGCCCGTACGCCGAACCATGGAGCGTGGTGAGCGGCATCCCCGGCTTGACGTTTTCCCATATGGGAAAATAAAGTACCTGCCGTGGCACGAGCAGCGACGACGTCGGACGCCTTCAACGCGATCGCCGAGCCGCAGCGCCGGGAGATCCTGGCGCTGCTGCGGGCGGGTGAGTTGCCGGTGACCGACCTGGCCCAACGGCTGGGGATGAGCCTGCCGGGAGCGTCCAAGCACCTGCGGGTGCTCCGGGAGGTCGGGCTGGTACGGGTCCGGGGGGCGGGAAAGCAGCGCCTCTACGGCCTGGACGCCCGCGGGCTGCGGCCGATCCACGAGTGGGTCGGCGGGTTCGAGCGGTTCTGGAACGAGAGTTTCGACCGGCTGGACAGCTACGTGCAGGACCTGAAGCAAACACGGCAGGGGGATGACCGATGACAGGGGCAGAGCAGGAAACGGGAACGCAGTCGGCGACGGCCGACCGGGAGATCGTGATCTCCCGGGTCATCGACGCTCCTCGGGAGTTGGTGTTCGAGGCGTTCACCGAGGTGCGGCACCTGTCGCGCTGGTGGGGTCCGGAGGGGTTCACCACCACCACGCGGTCCTTCGAGTTCCGGGTCGGCGGAGTCTGGGACTTCGTGATGCATGGACCGGACGGGACCGACTATTCCGAGTGGATCACCTGGACCGAGATCGTCCCATCCGAACGGATCGCGCTGTTGCACGGTGAGGCGCGCGACGACCCGAACGCCTTCGAGTCGGTCCTGGCCTTCGCGCCGGACGGCGCGCGGACCCGGATCGAGATGCGCACGGTGTTCCCCACGAAACAACTGCGCGACGAGGCGGTCGAGAAGTACCACGCGATCGAGGGCGGACAGCAGACCCTGGCCAACCTGGCCACCTACGTCACCGACATCGTTCGGAAGGGAGCGCAGGGCTGATGGCCGGAAAGGTCTTCTTCAGCGTGTCGATGTCGTTGGACGGGTTCATCGCGCCCGGGTCCTCCGACGAACTGATGGGCCGGCAGTGGATGGAACTGCAGCGGTGGGTCTTCCCGCAGCGGTTCTTCCGGGAGAACCTCAAGCTCGGCGGGGGTGGCGAGGAGGGACGCGACAACGACATCCTGCGGGAGACGTTCGAACGTACCGGCGCGAGCGTGATGGGCAAGCGCATGTTCGACGCCGGCGAGAAGATGTGGCCGGAGGAGGCGCCGTTCCACACGCCGGTGTTCGTCGTGACGCACGAGAAGCGTGACCCCTGGGAGCGCCCGGGTGGGACGACCTTCCACTTCGTCAACGACGGCATCGAGGCCGCGCTCGACCAGGCCCGCCAGGCCGCCGGCGCCCGCGACGTCCGCATCGCGGGCGGCGGCGCGACGATCCTGGAGTACGTGAACGCCGGCCTGGTCGACGAGTTCTCGATCGCGCTCTCGCCCGTGCTGTTCGGCTCCGGAGTCCGTCTCTTCGACGGGGTGGACGCGTCAAGGGTCGCGCTGGAGCAGGTCCGTTCGGAGCCGTCGTCCCGGGTCACGCACCTGACCTACGCCGTACGCCCGAGGTAGCCGCACCGCCGCTGAACCCTGGTGGCCCGCGGCGCCCACGGCGCTGCGGGCCACCCCTGAATCAGCCGGCCACCCCTGCGGTCCAGTCGCGGACGAGCGTGGCGAAATCCGTCGGCCGTTCCATCGACGGCAGGTGCGCGACGTCGTCCCAGTCCACCCGCCGGACTCGGGGTGCACCGGCACACACCCGGCGGGCGGCATCGTGGGTGGTGTCCAGGTCGTGTCGGCCGACCAGGACCAGCACCGGCAGCTCCAGGTCGCCGAGCTGGTCCAGGGCGGGCGGCGTCAGCTCCGCCTCGTCGACCTCGCCCCACCCATCCGCGATCTCGAAGGTGTTGCGCTGCATCAGCCGGATGGCGGAGACCACCGACGGCTCGACGTCCGACACGCTACGGCCGGGGCCGACGACCCAGGTGGTCACGTTGGCTTCGACCGCGGCGTCGAGATCGCCGCCGGCCAGGGCCGCCTTCTCGGCGTCGAAGAAGTTGCGCAGGTCGGGCGTCAGCTCGGCCAGGAGGCTGCCACCGGGCGGGCACAGCACCAGGGACCGCACCAGATCGGGCCGGGTCAGGGCGACCTCCGTGGCCACGCCGGACCCGAACGAGGCGCCGACGAGGTGGCACCGGGTGATGCCCAGATGCTCCAGCGTCGCGAGGACGTCGGCGACGTGGTCCAGCACGCGGTCCGGCCGGGTCGTCGACTCACCGAAGCCACGCAGGTCGAGCCGGACGACCGTACGGTCGGCGGCCAGGTCGTCCCAGACCGGGTCCCACATCCGCCGGTCGGCGATGCCGGCGTGGACGAGGACGACGGGCAGACCGTCGTCCTGCGGGCCGCTCCGGTCATACGCGATCCCGGACGGGGTGTATGACGTGCCAGTCATCGGTCTCCTGACCTGCTCGGTTGTCGAACCAGCGGATTCAACCGTGGCCGCCCGCCAACGGGCAACCGCATTCGGCTGCGGAGATCATGATCTTGCAGGTCCCGGGCCGGCCCGGGACCAACCGGGCGGGTGACCGGGGCCACAACCGGGTTGTCGAACTTTCCGGTGTTCCCACACATCGTGCCCGCGTGAACGTGCGAACGGTGGACCCTGAGCAGCGGGGCCGGCGTTCCGCAACCATCAAGCAGGGGGTTCTGATGACGGAGAACGATGCGACCGCGAAGGCGGCACTCGCCTTCCGGTCGGGCATGGCGGATCTGGCGGCGGCGATTCCCGGGTCGTACCGCGAGCGGGGCGCGAACGGCACCCTGCTCGCCCTGACCCGTGCCATGGTTCCCGCGCTGAATCCCATCCTCAGTGCCGCCGCCACGCCCGACGCCGCCGAGATCGCCGCCCTGGCGGAGGTCGCCGCCCGGGAGTCCGGGCCGGCGCCGTGGAGCATCCGGCTGCGCGGTGAGCCGACCCCGGAGATCGTGGCGGTCGCGACCCGGTACGGCCTGACCACCACGTCCACCCAGCCGTTCATGCTCGGGTCGCTCGACGGGTCCGGTCCGACGCGGCCCGAAACCGCCAGCGAGGTGCGGGTACGCCGGCTGCCCGGGAACGAGTCCGCGACCTTCGCCGCCGTACTCGGCGCGGGATTCGGGGCGCCGCCGGAGATGATTTCCGCCATCTACACGCCGGCGGTGTTGGACAGCCCCGGCACCTCGGCATACGTGGCCGAGAACGACCGGGGTGTGCCCGTGTCGGCCGGCGTCGCATTCCTCAACGACGGGTTCCTCGGGCTGGCCAACATCTCGACGGTTCCCGAATTCCAGCGTCGAGGCTACGGACGCGCCCTCACCGAGGTGATCCTCCGCGACGGTCGTACGGCGGGCGCCCACACCGCGTACCTGCACGCGAACGAGCCGTCCCTGCCCTTCTTCGAGCACGTCGGGTTCCGCACGACGGAGTACTGGACGATGCTCAGCGCCTTCTGAGCGGCCCAGGCCGGGAGGGCGGTACCCGCGCCCTCCCGGCTCCCACAGCGGACCAGGGCTAGCCCGAGACGAGCACCGGGGCCAGGGCCCGCAGCTGCGGCAGCAACTCCTCCGGCCCGTCGACCAGCGGCTGGACGCAGACGTGGTCCGCGCCCGCGTCGTGGTGCGCCCGGAGCCGCTCCGCGATCGTCTGCGGGTCACCCCAGGCCACGACCGCGTCGACCAGGGCGTCGCTGCCACCGCCGGTCAGGTCCTCCTCGGCCCAACCGAGGTCCCGCAGGTTGTTCAGGTAGTTGGGCAGGGTGAGGTAGAACGACGTGTACTGCCGGGCTTTCGTTCGGGCCACGTCTGGGTCGGTCTCCAGCACCACGGCCACCTCCGGTGCCAGCACCGGCTCCGGCCCGAGGATCTGCCGGGCCTGCGCGGTGTGCTCCGCCGTGACGAAGTACGGGTGCGCGCCCGCACTCCGCCGCGCCGCCAGCTCCAGCATCCCGGTACGCAGTGCGGCCAGCACCCGGGGCGCGCGCTGCGGCAGCGGCCCGGCGTACCCGGTCTCGTCCATCGCGTCGAGGTAGGTACGCATCGCGGCGAGCGGCCGCTGGTAGTCGTGGCCGCGCGCGGTGACCAGCGGCGCGTGACTCACCCCGAGCCCGAGCAGGAACCGTCCGTCGTACGCCTCGGCCAGGGTGTTCGCGCCGTTCGCGGCGGCGGTGGCGTCCCGGACCCAGATGTTGGCGATGCCGGTGGCGACCACCAGACGCCGGGTGGCGCCGAGCAGGATCGCCGAGTGGACGAGCGGGTCCTTGCTGATCGGGGTCTCCCCCACCCAGAGCGCACCGTAGCCCAGGTCCTCCACCTCGGCCGCGACCGTCCGACCGAACTCGGCCGACTCCCCGCCGAGCACGCTCGTCCAGACGCCGATGGGGCCGATCCGGCGCTTCACCTCCGCCGGGTCGTCTCCGGACCGCTGCTTCTCGACCATGGCATCTCCCTGCTCCGAACCGATCCTCGTCACCCCGACCGTATGCCGCGGGTCGACCAGGCGCCCGGAGGCCACGCGATAGCGCCGTGCGGCGCTGCTCACGGTCGGACCCGGTCCGAGGAGCCGGAGCGGAAGCCGGAGCGACCGGTCACGGCTTCCGCTCCGTGCACTCAGTTACCGGAACCGGAAGCGGCGACTGCGGCGCGGACCTGCTGGGCGAACCCCCGGACGGTGTAGTCCGCCGGGAGGCTGTCGATCAGCACGATGTCGGAGATCGCATTGTTGACCCGCAGCGGCAGGATCTCCTGGTACTCCGGGGAGTTGTACCACCGCTCGGCGGCGGCGCGGTCGGGAAACTCCATGAGAACCACGAGGCCCGGCCACGCGCCCTCCACGACGGTGGCCTCACCATTGGCGAGCCACTTGCCACCGTAGGGCTTCACCGTGGCCTCGACCTGCTCGAGGTAGGCCAAACCAGCCTCGTTCGGGATGCCGCCGGGGATACGCAGGTGATTGATCAGATAGGTGCTCATCTCAAACCTTTCAGGTCGGGCGGCAGCCGCGCTACAGCCATTTAGATTATGAACGTAATCTAATCTCGGCTCGTCCGCCCGTACCTGTGAGCTACCACGCAGGGGTCATCGAAAACCGGACAGCCCGGGCCTCGACCGGGGCACCACGACCGTCCGGCGAGCCGAGATCGCCCGCTTCCGCTCCGAGCACTGCGGTACGCGGCGCCTACGCGCGGACCCGTTTCCGCACGGTGCCGGCCAGGAACCAGCCGGCGGCGAGCAGTACGCCGGGCAGCACGCCGATCAGCGGCGGCAACACGGTCGGGCCGTACACCAGGGCCGGCAGCGGGCCGCGGACCTCGGGCAGGCCGCCGACCTGGTACGTCTCGTGCGGCCCGCCCCGGCACTCGACGGTCACCGCCCCCGCCGCCGGTACGTCGAAGGTGCCGAGCAGCACCGTCACGATGCTGTCGCTGTTGTCGGTGAACAGCACCGAGGGCTCGGCCAGCCGCAGTGTGCCGCCCCGAGCGTCGACGAGGGTGCACTGGCTCGCCGACAGGTCGCCGCCGTACAGCCGGAAGACGGCGTGTCGGCCTGAAGCCAGCGGGACGCTCGTCCGCTCGCTGCTGGCGACCGTCACCGCCCCGGCCGGCACGAACCGCCCGGTGGCGAGTTCGGCGCCGACCCGGACGAAGTCCGGCACCACCAGGAGCCCGCCCACGGCGACGACAACAGCCGCCAGCAACCACCGACGACCCGACAGCGGCCTCGCCCGATCGTCCGCCGGCCGTGCGGCCTGGCCACGCAGCAGCCCGAGGCCGTAGCCGAGCGCCCCCACCAGCACCGGAAGTGCCACGACGGTCAGCCAGCGGCCGGGCGACCAGGGCCGGTTGTTCGTCAGGTCCGCGTCGAGCGGAACGACGTACCGGTAGAGGACGTCGTTGGCGAGCAGGGTGAGTGCGGTCAGCGCCGCGCCGGCCCCGAGGACCAGCAGCAGGTTCCGGCCACGGGTGGGCCGGTCCGCGTCCGCCGGGACGCCCGCTCCGTGAAGGTAGCCGAGCAGCAGGGTCACGCCGGCCGCGGCCACCGTCGCCGCTCCGGTCAGTTCGGACAGTTCCGGGCGGTAGCCCTCGTAGTGGCGGCCGTCGAGCCAGACCAGCGCGAGGACCAGTCCGGCCGGGATCCCACCGAGCGCCACGGCGAACGGTGTCAGGAACCGGGCGGAACGCGACATCAACGCCAGGCTATCCGGACAGTCGGGATCGCAACAGGTACGCCACGTGCAGCGCCCGGCTGGCCGGGGACGGGCCTCCCGGCTTCCAGTCCTCGGCGTTCCAGACGTCCGAGAGCACCGAGTACACGAAGCCCCACGCGGTCACCCGGTCGACCGGAATGCCGAGTCCGTCGGCGAGCTGCTCGACCCGGGCCGGGACCAGCGCGGTCAGCGCCGGGTCGCGGTTGTCCGGATCGGGGTTGTGCAGCATCGCGCCGACCTCGAACCCGGGGTCGCCGACATAACCGTGCGGGTCGATCGCCAGCCACGGCTCCCGCTGGGCGCGCAGGATGTTGTCGTGGTGCAGGTCGCCGTGCAGCACCACCCGGCCCGGAGCCGAGGCGCAGAGTTCCCGCATCAGGCCGTTGGCGGTCACGACCAGGTCGGTCGGGAGCGGACCGCCGTCGCCGAACCGGGCCAGATGGTTGTCGAAGCCCCGGGCCAGGGTCAGCACGTCCGGCAACGGGCAGTCCGGTGGCGGCGGCACGGCGAGCTGCCGCAGCACCCGCACGATCACCGCAGTCGCCTCGGTGTCCCGGTGCGGGACCAGGTCACGCAGCCGGTCGCCGGGTTCGGCCCGCTCCAGCAGCAGGGCACCCCGGTCGAGGTCGGCCCGGAGCAGGCGTACGGCGCCACGGCCGGCCCAGGCGTCCAGCGCCGGTGCCTCGCTACGCAGCGAGTCCCCGCTCGGCACCCCGAGCTTGAGCACCGCCCGGGTCCCGTCGGCGCAGGTCACCGCCGTCACGTAGTGGTACGACAGCTCGTACGGCCGGCCGTCGGGGGTCAGCTGCCAGTCCCGGAAGACCTGGGCGAGTGTTTCCAGCAGGCCGGTAAGCCAGCGTCGGCCGTCCTCGCCCCAGACCGTCACCACGTTGCGCGCCAGCACCTCGGAGACCACGTGCAGACGATATAGCCACGTCGGTCGAATGGCGGTGATGCCGTGTACCGGGTTCAGCAGGATGCCTGAGAGTCATGATTATGGCTCTCAGGCATGAACCGTGCCTGACATGTGCGTTCTCCCGGGCGGCGCCGCCGGACGCTCAGGAGGTGACGTCCTTGCGGGTGAAGCGCCAGAAGGCGATGCTCCAGAAGACGGTGGCGTAGCAGATCGCCGAGATGCAGCCCTTGACGATGTCGTCGGTCTGCACCGGAGTGGAGAGCAGTCCGAGCCAGGCGCTGCTGTAGTGCGTCGGCAGGAAGTCACGCACCACCCCGAGCGCGCTGATCTGGTCGAGGATGCTGGACAGGATCCAGAGCAGCACCGCCCCGCCGACCGCGCCGAGCGCGGCGTCGGTGGTCACCGAGAGCAGGAACGCCAGCCCGGCCACCACCAGCAGCACCGCCGCCAGGTAGCCGAGGATGCCGAGCAGCCGCAGCAGCCCCTCGCCGGCCGGGATCTGCGCGGCGACCGTGCTGCTCAGCGGCGACCAGCCGTACCGGAGGGTGCCGGCGAGCAGCGCGGTGCCGGCCAGCAACAGCAGGGCGAGCAGCGAGTACGCCAGCGCGACCACCAGCTTCA
The DNA here is from genome assembly GCF_036422035.1 of Plantactinospora sonchi. Taxonomy (NCBI): domain Bacteria; kingdom Bacillati; phylum Actinomycetota; class Actinomycetes; order Micromonosporales; family Micromonosporaceae; genus Plantactinospora; species Plantactinospora sonchi. The sequence continues at coordinate 61,287 of NZ_JAZGQK010000009.1, read as the reverse complement.
CCGCCAGCAGCCGGGCCCGGGGCACCGGTACGGCCAGCAGGTAACGCAGACTTCCCCAGCTCGCCTCGCTCGCCACCGTGTCGCCGCAGAACAGTGCCACCACGACAACCAGCAGAAAAGACGAGGAGACCAGCAGCGAGAAGAGGGTGAAGTTCAGCCCGCCGGAGGTGGCCAACTCGATCAGGCTGCCGAACTCGCCGCCGCCGTTGTCGTCGTCCCCGTCACCGCCGAACTCGAACGCGACCAGGATGATCAGCGGCAGCAGCACCATGAACCCGAGCGACAACTGGGTACGCCGCCGCGACGCCTGCCGACGCCACTCGGTGGCGATGGACAGGGTGGCCCGGGGCCGGTAGCCGGCCGCCCCGCCCGCCGCGTCCGGCGCCCCCGCGCTTCTGACCTCGATGTCGACCATCACCGGTCCCCGCTTCCCCGTGAGTTCTCGCCGACCAGGGCGAGGAACGCGTCCTCCAGGCGACGACGGGGCATCACCCGGTCCACCCCGATCCCGGCCCGGACCAGTTCGGCGACGACCTCGCTGCGGGCGGTGCCGTTGGTGTCGACGACCAGGGCACCGTTGCTCTCCGGCAGAACCCGTACCCCGGACAGCCGGTCGAGTACGGCGCGGGCCGCGTCCGGGTCGGAGACGTCGAACTGGGTGCTCGGCGACTCGCCGACGATCTCCTCCACCGCCCCGGAGGCGACGATCCGCCCCTTGTGTACGACAACCGCGTGTGTGCAGGTCTGCTCCACCTCGGCGAGCAGGTGACTGGAGACCAGCACCGCCCGCCCGTCGGTGGCGTACCGGCGCAGCACCCGGCGCATCTCGGCGATCTGCGGCGGGTCGAGCCCGTCGGTCGGTTCGTCGAGCACCAGCAGCTCGGGCAGGCCGAGCATGGCCTGGGCGATGGCCAGCCGTTGCCGCATGCCGTGGCTGTACTTGCGAATCTTGCGATGCACCGAGTCACCGAGGCCGGCGATCTCCAACGCCTGCTCGAAGTACGCGTCCGCCTCCGGTCGCCCGGTCGCCCGCCAGTACGCCTTCAGGTTCTCCAGGCCGCTCAGGTGCGGCAGGAAGCCTGGACCCTCGACCAGCGCGCCGATCCGGGACAGTACCGGCGAGCCGGGGACCAGCCGGTGCCCGAAGACGTGGATCTCCCCGGCGGTCGGCTGGGTCAGCCCCATCAGCACGCGAAGCGTGGTGGTCTTGCCGGCGCCGTTCGGCCCGAGCAGGCCGACCACCTGACCCCGGTGCACCTCGAAGCCGATCCGGGACACCGCGACGAAGCCGTCGGCGTACTCCTTGCGCAGGTCGCGGACGACCAGCGGGGTGTCGGCGTACTCCGGATGGACCGAGGTGTCGTGCCGGCGGTGCCGGCGGCGGAGCACGGCGACGACCACCGCGAGCCCGAGCACGATCGCGGCGAGCAGGCCGACCAGGGCCCACCGCCAGATCACCGCCGGGGTGGCGATCGGCTCCCCGGCGACCGTCGGCAGGGAGACCACGGCCCGGGGCAGCGGCCCGTCCGCCGGGGCGGCGCCCACCGGCTGGGCCAGCCCGACGGTGTACGTGACCGGCTGGGCCGGGGTGGCGTACGCCTGGTCGGAGGTGGCGATGACGATCCGCAGCCGGTGCCCGGCCTCGATCCGGCGGACGATCGCCGGCAGCGTCACCTGGACCGTCTGGGCGGCGTTGATGTCGGCCGGCAGGCCGGTCAGCCGGACCGGGGCGACCAGCCCGTTGGAGAGCGCCGCCGGCCCGTTCGGGTCGACGTCGTAGAGCTTGACGAAGAGCACGGCCTCGCCGGTCGGCGAGGCGGCCCGGATCGGGATGGTCGGCGAGCCGACCACGTCGACGGCCTCGGTCAGCGGCGCCGACTCGAACCGGGCGTGCTGCCCGGGAAGGTCGCCGGCGACCCCGTCGAGCAGCGAGGAGAACCCGCCGGCGAACGGCAGGGCCGAGATCGCCGCCGGGTTGCCGTTCGGCGGGTTCGCGATCCGCTGCACCGGGCCGGCCACCGCGACGTCGGCCCGGCCGGTGCCGTCGACCCCGGGGTAGTCGGTGGTGGAGAAGCCGGAGGCGACCAGGCCACGGTCGAGGGCGTCGAATCCGGCGATCCGCGACCAGGTGAAGCTTGTCGACGGGGTGGACGCGGCACCCTTGACGTAGTGGTCGAGCCACTGTGCCATCAGGAACCGCACCCGGTCCTGGTCGGACTGTGGGCCGGTGCCGCCGTCGTGGCCGCCGGTGAACCAGGCGACCCGGACCGGGGTGCCGTTCGCCGCGATGCCCCGGGCGTTGGCGTCCGCCTCGGCGAGCGGGAAGAGGGTGTCCGCCTCGCCCTGGACCAGCAGGGTCGGCGCCTTGATCCGGTCGAGGAACCCGGCCGGGCTGGACCGGCGCAGCAGCGCCACCGCCTCGGCGTCGGCCCGTCCGGTGGTGGCGATCCGCAGGTACGCCGCGCAGACGTCGGCGGCGAACCGACCGCAGGCCGGGTCGCCGCCGGGGGCGGCACCGGGCGGCGCGCCGGGAACCGCGCCGAGCATCGGGTCCTGGTTCGCCGACCCGGTCCCGTCGCGGTCGCCGCCCTCGGCACCGCCCGCGTTGTCGCCGCCGGGCGCGGCCAGGCCGCCGAGCCCGGTGCCGGCGGTACCGCCGCTGCCGAAGAAGAGCCCGGCCCAGCCCTTCTTGAACACCCCGTCGACCGGCTCCCGGCCGGTCGACTCCGGCAGGAAGGACCGGGCCAGGTCGTTCCAGGTGATCATCGGAACGATCGCGTCCACCCGCGGGTCGTGGGCAGCGAGCAGCAGGGCCAGGCCGCCGCCGTACGAGCCGCCGACCACGCCGACCCGGGGGTCACCGTCGGCGTCCCTGCGGATGTCGGGGCGGTTGGCGAGCCAGTCGAGCAGCCGGGAGGCGTCCCGTACCTCGTAGTCGGGGTTGTCCAGGTGGATCTGCCCGCCACTGCGCCCGAAACCTCGGGCGGTGTAGGTCAACACCGCGTAACCCAGGTCGGCCAGATCCTCGGCGTCGGTGCGGACCGAGGACTTGGTGCCGCCGAAGCCGTGGGCCAGCAGGACCGCCGGCACCGGACGGTCGGCGCTCGCCCCGTCCGGCAGGAAGAGCGTGGTGTCCAGGTCCACCGGCTCGGTGCCACTCGGCCCGGACCGGACGGTGATCATGGCGTCGGCGGCGGACCAGGACGGTCGCTCGGGCCAGACCGCCCAACCGACCAGGCCGCCGACCAGCAGGATCACCGTCGATCCGGCGACCACCCGACGCCGGGTCAGCCGGCTCCGGACACCTCCGGCCGGGCGCAGCGCACGGCGTATCCGCGCCAGCGGTGAGGAAGGCATGGGCACCACCGTACGACGTGGAACCTGAGGAGGGGCTGAGATCCGCCGTACGTCCGTCCGGCGACTCCGTTCGGCGCCGGCCGGTCCGACATCCGTGCCAGGTCAACCAATGTACGGCGAAGCAACTACGGATGTTGTGAATTCCGATGTTTCAGGGCACGGCGGATCAATCGATGCATGCCCCTAGGCAACTGTGTACAACGAGTCACATTTTCGGTCACCGCCCGTCACCCGTGTTCAAGTGACGCATAACTGACTGCTCGGCTCCGATCCCAGACGTCCACCTTCGACTAGTTTTCCGGTCCGGTGGACGGGACCGGGCGGCCTCCCCACGCCCACCACTCAGCTCCCCCCTCGCTGATGGAGATGGACGATGACAGTTCCCGCACGGCGGTCCCGGGGCGCGACAGTCCGGACCGGCGTCGTACTGCGAGTACTGCTCGCGGTCGCTCTGCTGGCACCGGTCGGCGTGCTCTTCACCTCGACCTGGCGGGACAACGACGACCGGCGTTCGGTGATCGAACTGGAGCGGCACGGGGTCGAGTACCTGCGGGCGCTCGAACCGGTGATGCTCGCGCTCGTCGACGCGCGGGCCGGTGCCGTCGCGGGCCGGCCGGTCGACGCCGGGACGCTGCACCGGGCGGTCGAGCACGCGAACGCCGTCAACGGCCGACTCGGTGCCGAGCTCCGGGCCACCGAGCGCTGGACCGGCGTCCGCACCACCATCCAGGCCCTGCCGAAGGCCGCCACGGCCGACCCGGTCCGGGCCGCCGCCACCTACGGCGAGACCGTCGACCTGCTGGTCGCGCTCTACGCCAAGGTACGCCAGAGTTCCGGACTGGCCCGGGACCAGGCCGCGGACTCCTTCCACCTGCAGGACGCGGTCGCCGACGAACTGCCGAGGGCGCTGGACGCGGCAGGCCGGCTCGCCGACCTCGTCGTCCTGGCGTCCCGGCGGTCCTCCGCCGCGCAGCCGGAGATCGCCACGACACTCGCGCTCGCCCGCGCCGCCGCCATGGGACCCGCGACCGACCTGCTGAACAACCTGCGGGCCGCGGTCGAGAACACCGAGAGCCGTACGCTCGGCGGCAACCTGCTCAGCCGGCTCGACAGCTACCAGCGCACGGTCGAGGTGCTCGACGCGCTCGCCACCCCGGCCGGCGGCACGGAGTTCACCCTGCCGGAACCGGCCCGGGTCGCGTCCGCCCGCGCCGCCGCCCAGGTCTCCGGTGCCGAACTCGCCACGATCATCCACACCGAACTCGACACCCTGCTCCGGAACCGGGCCGACGACCTGTCCGGCGAACGGTGGATCGGGTTCGCCGCACTGACACTGGCGGTGCTCCTGGTCCTGGCCCTGATCGTCCTCACGTTGCTGGCCGCCCGCCAGCGGGTACCGGCCGGAGCGGCCGGGACCACGGCGGAGGCGGCCACCGGAGCCGTTCCGGCGGACGGCAGCGGTACCACATCGGCCGGATCGGACCCACCGCCCGGCCCGGCCCGCACCGGCCCGTCCCTGACCGAGTCGCCACTGATCGACCCGTCACTGCTCGACTCCCCCCTGCTCGAACCGCCGTCGCCGGGCGTGCAGTGGGCCGACCCGATCCCGGTCGGCCAGGTCCGCCAGCCGGTCGCGGCACTGCGCGACAACCAGGCGGGCAGCCCGCTGCGGGACAGCCAGGCGGCGACCGCGCTCCGGGACGACCGGCCGGTGCCGGCCGGGCCGGAGGGCCTGCCGGGTCCGGGCCCCCGGGAGGACCGGGCGACACAGCACTGGGGACGCCCCGATGCTGCTCGGTAGGCTCCGGATCCGGGGCCGACTGGCCCTGCTCGTCATCATTCCGCTGCTCAGCACCATCGCCGTCGCCGTACCGCTGCTCGCCGGTCAGATCAACTCGGCCCGTCAGGCCGCGGACACCGTCGACACGACCCGCGCCGCGGGCCAGGTCGGCACCCTCGTCCAGGACCTGCAACGGGAACGGCTGCTCTCCGTCGGCTACCTGCTGGGTGTTGTCGACCGCACCGTCCTGGTGCAGCAGACCGCGCAGGTCACCGACCGGATCGCGGACCTGCGGCTGGACCTCGGCGACGCTCTGACGGACGAGATCAGCAAGGCGATCGACGGTGCCCGGCAGCTCGCCGAGACACGTGCCGGGATCCTCGCCCGGCGGGCCGAACCCGGGCAGGTCATCGACGGCTTCGGGCGGGTGCACAGCGCACTGATCGAGTCGCTCCGGCTGACCCGGGTCGCGGACCCGACCACGCCCGAGGGACGGCAGATGATCGCCCTGGACGCGATGCTCCGTACCGACGACGCGATCAGCACCTGCGCGGCCCTCGTCATCCTGATCGGCGGCACCCGCAGCCCCGCCGCCGGCATCGCGTACGTCTCCGCCATGGCCCAGTTGCAGTCCCACCTGGGCCGGTTCCGCAGCTTCGCCACCCCGGCCCAGAACGACCTCTACCTGCTGGTCGAACGGGCAACGGCGGCCCGGACCAACGCCGAGTTCCTCAACGCCGGCAGCCTCGACCCGGCCAGCGTGATCGCCGGTGTGGACATGGCGGAACTCTTCCCCGCCGTCGCCTCACTGATCAACCTGGGCCAGTTCATCGAGAAGAAGATCGTCACCGACGTGGTCGCCGAGGTCACCGACCGGCGGCAGCGGGCGATCACCGGGGCGTACACGGTGGGCGCGCTGGTGCTGCTGCTGATCGCGCTGATGCTGCTGCTCAGCCTCGCCGTGGCCCGTACCGTCGCCCGGCCGCTGACCCGGCTCACCGTCTCCGCCGACCGGATGGCCCGGGTCGCCGAGGCGGAACTGGTCCGGATCACCGACGACGAGTCCGAGTCGCCCGACCCGATCCGACTCGACCCGGTCGACGTACGCGGCCGGGACGAGATCGGCGACCTGGCCCGCGCCTTCGAACGGGTGCAGGGTACGGCCGCCCGGCTGGTCGAGCGGCAGACCGCCGGCCGGCGGAACGTGGCGCAGATGTTCGGCCACGTCGGACGACGTACCCAGAACCTGGTCAACCGGCAGCTCGGCCTGATCGACCGGCTGGAGCAGCAGGAGACCGACCCGGCCCGGCTGCAGCACCTGTACCGGCTCGACCACGTCTCCAGCCGGTTGCGCCGCAACGCCAGCAGCCTGGTGGTGCTCTCCGGCGGCGCGGGCGGGGACGGGCACGTCGCCCCGCTCCCCCTCGGCGACGTGGTCCGCCTGGCGCTCGGTGAGATCGAGGACTACACCCGGGTCGACGTGCAGGTACGACTCGACGTGAGCGTGGCGCCCGGGGTCATCGGAGACCTCGTCCTCACCCTCGCCGAGCTGATGGAGAACGCCACCGCCTTCTCCCCGCCGCACACCCGGGTCACCGTGCTGGCCGAGGTCGTCCCCGGCGGCGTACGACTCAACCTGGTCGACCGTGGCATCGGCATGTCACCGGAGCGGCTGGCGGAGGAGAACGCCCGGCTGACCCGGAGGGAGCGGCTGGACCTCGTCCCGACCGAGGTGCTCGGGCTGTTCGTGGTCGGCCGGCTCGCCCGCCGGCACGGTTGGCGGGTCACCCTCACCGCGACGTCCGGCGGCGGTGTGACGGCGGGTGTGGAGATCGACGACCAGCTGCTCGTCACCCGGCGTCCGGAGGTCACGCCGGCCGCCCGGGCCGCCGTACCGGTGCCACCGGGGTATGTCGCGACCAACCTGCCACCGTCGGTCGCCGACCTGGCGGCGCCGTTGCCGACCGGCCGGACGAGGACCGCGCCGCAGCCGGCGGTCACCGCCGCCGGCGGACCCGGGCCGGTGACGTCCGACCTGGCCGCCGCCGCAGGACCGGGAGCGGTGACCGCCGAGCGGACGACCGCAGGTACGGCGAACGGGTCGTCGGCCCCGGCACCGCGCGGGATGCCGGCCGGTGGCGGGCCGGCGGAACCGGCGCTGGTGCCGTCGGCGACGGCGCCGACCCTGACCGACGTGGTGTTCGATACCGAGCTGCTCTCCCGGGCGACCCGGTCACTGGCCTCCGGCCAGCCGTGGAACGCCTTCCTGGTCCCGCAGCCGGCCGGGCCGGCGGCGGGCGCCGCCACCGCCCTCGGTGACCCGGACCGGCCGGACCGCGCCGACCCGCCGGCCGATCTGCCGCACCGGATGGACCTCCCGGGCGGCACGGCGACCGCCGGCCGGGTCGACCTGTCGAGCCCGGCAGGTCAGCCGCCGTCACCGGCCCGCCCGGCGGCGGTCCGGCCCACCAGCAGCCCGGGACCCGCACCGTCCGGATCCGGCACCGGACTGCGCCAGCGGGTCCCGGGCGCCCAACTCCCGGCGGGCGCCCGCATCCAGCGTCCCCGGGCGACCCCGGCCGACCCGGCGGTGGTCCGGGCGTTGATCGAGGACTTCGAAGCCGGGGTACGCCGCGCACAGCAGGAACAGCAGTCGGTCCGGACGCCGACACCGTCCGCCCACACCGCACCACCCGCCACCGCACCACCCGCCACGGCGCCGCCGGCCACCCCGGCACCGTCGACCGCACCGGCCGGTTCGACGGCACCGGCGCCCGGTCCGTGGCCGGCACCACCGACGACAACACCGCCACCCGCAGCGGCACCCCCACCGGGCCCCTGGTTGGTACCAGCGACGACAGCACCGTCACCCGCCGCAGCCGCACCGGGGCCGTGGCCGGCACCACCGACGACAACGCCGCCGGTGCCGACCGCACCACCGGTCGCTCCGCCCGCCGCCAACCCTGCGCCGAGCACGTCCGGCTCGGCTCCGCCCCGGCTCAACCGCCGGGTCCCCGGAGCCAACCTGAGCGTGCCACCGCCCGCGCCGCTCCACCCGGCAACCACCATCGCGTCCGCCGGCTCGGAAGACCCCGAGCGGGTACGCGAGCTGATCACCCAGTTCGAGTCCGGCGTCGCCCGCGCACTGAGCGAGGTCCGTGCCGACCAACGCCACGAAGAGGGATCCCAAGGATGAGCACTCCCTTCACCCGTACCGACCAGGACCAGCCGGCAACCACGGCCGACGAGCTGAGCCCGGAGGCCCGTACCTTCAACTGGCTGCTCGACGCCTTCACCTCCAACACCGCCGGGGTCCGGGAGGCGATCGCGGTCTCCTCCGACGGCCTGCTGATGGCCATGTCGTCGATCAAGGACCGGTCCAACGCGGAACGCCTGGCCGCGGTGGTGTCCGGGATGACCAGCCTGGCCAGCGGGGCGGCCAACTGGTACACCCTCGGGGCGCTGAACCGGGTCGTGGTCGACATGACCGACGGCTATCTGCTGGTCAGCGCGATCAGCGCGGGTTCCGTACTCGGCGTGGTCGCCGACCGGTCCGCCAACCTCGGCACCGTGGCGTACGAGATGACGCTCTTCGCCGGTCGGGCCGGAGGCGCGCTCACGCCCCGGCTCATCGTCGAGTTGAAGAACTCCGTGCAGTCGTGACCTGGCCCACCTCGACAGAGGTGCCGGATCCGGAGCCCGAGCCGGAGGTCTCCCCGCCGACGGCTCGGATCCGCCCGTACCTGCAGGCCGCGCTGACCGGCCCGGAGGGCGAACCGGAGGCGGACTTGGGCCCGCCTCCGGTGGCGGAGCCGCCACCGACCGGGCTGCGTCCGTTTGTGCTCACCGCCGGCCGGGTCGCCGGGGTGGACCCGGCGATCAGCCTGGAGACCCAGGTGACCGCCCGGTTCGACGACAACTGCTGGACCGTTCCCCCGGTCAGCCGGCTCCCCTCCGAACTACGCGAGATCGTCGCGCTCTGCGCCGAGCCGATGTCCGTCGCCGAGATCTCCGCCCGACTACGGCTGCACCTCGGCGTCACCAAGATCCTGGTCGGTGACCTCCGCGCCGCCGGCCACCTCGACGTGCACCTGCGTGACACCGAGAACGCCCACGACCCCGAGCTGATTAGGCGAGTGATCGATGGACTTCGCGCGATCTCCTGACTGGTCCACCTCCTTCACCGCCGGTCCCCTGGGCAACAGCGCGCCCGGGCGCTACGGCGGCCCGACCGGCTACGGCCTGCAGATGGGACGGGGTACGCCGGCCGGGTACGCCCCGCCCTCCCGCCAGCTGCCCCGGCACGGCGACGAGGCGTTGACCGCCGGCACGATGCCCCGGTCCCGGCCGGACCACCGGCGCAGGACGACCCCGCCGGTACCGGTGAAGATCCTGATCGCCGGCGGTTTCGGTGTCGGCAAGACCACAACCGTGGGCTCGATCTCGGAGATCGAGCCGCTCACCACCGAGGCGGAGATGACCGCGGCCGCGATCGGGGTCGACGATCCCGGCATCCGGTCCGAGAAGACGACCACCACGGTCGCGATGGACTTCGGTTGCGTCACCATCGACCACAGCCTGAAGCTCTACCTCTTCGGTACGCCGGGACAGGCACGTTTCGGGTTCATGTGGGACGACCTCGCCCTCGGTGCGCTCGGTGCGCTGGTCGTGGTGGACAGCTCCCGACTCGACGACTGTTATCCCGCGATCGACTACTTCGAGCGGGCCCGGCTGCCGTTTGTCGTCGCGGTCAACGCCTTCGACGGGCGGATCAGTCATGATCTGACCGCGATCCGCTGGGCACTGGCGATCGGGGAAGGGGTACCCCTCATCCAGTTCGACGCCCGAGATCGGCTGTCCGTACGGGATGCCTTACTCATCGTGCTGGATCGGGCGCTGGATCGAGCGATCCGGGAGCGGGAGACTTAGGCCGGCGGCGGTCCGGCCGGTTCGGCCGGCGTTGGCCGGGAAAGGTGAACGCGATGAGGGGCGAACTGGACGACGCGCTGGCCCGGATGGAGCGGCGCGAGGCGTTGCAGCGGCGACTGGCGCAGGAGGCGGCGGCTCGGGCCGGGTCACCCGTCGACGAGGTGACCGAGGCGGTCCAGCGGGTCATCGCCCAGTACCCGTCGGTGGCGGTCACCATGTGGGTCGCCGACGGGCCGAGGATCTCGGCGATGCACGTCGCCTGGGAGAACGGCACGGTGACCGTACGGCCGGCCGCCGAGCCGGCGTTGCCGACCGCCGGCCAGCCGCCGCAGTCCTGGCCGATGTCGGTCCGGACGGTGCCGAACTGGGCGGCTCCGGAGGATCCGCCGGCTCCCGACGCCGCCGCCCGGCTCGCCGAGATGATCCGGCGGGACCCGTCCCTGCTCGGCCCGGACGACGATCGCCGCTGAGCCGGGTGACGCGCGGCAGAGCCGAGCGGGGTGACGCGGCAAAGCTGTGCCGGGTGACGCGCGGCGAAGGTGTTAAGAAGGGGCCCTTTTACCGCAGAAAGCGATAATAGGGGGCCCTTCCTTGCGCGGTAGTCTCGGCGCGTGACGGGTCCGGATCTCACACTCACCGCCAGTCTGCGGCCGGCCGCGCTGGACGCCCGGCGGGGCATCGTCCGGCTGCATCCGGAGGTGCTGACCGCGCTCGGCCTGCATCCGGGCGACCCGGTCCGGTTGACCGGTCGACGGGTGACCGCCGGGATCGTGGCCCGGGCGGAGCCGACGGCGAGCCGGGCCCTGCTCTACGCTGACGACCTGGTCCTCGGCAACCTCGGGGTACGCGACGGCAGCCAGGTCGTGGTCGTACCCGTGCCGGTGGTGGCGGCCCGCCGGGTGTTGCTGACCGGCCCGCCCGAGATCGCGGCCGTGGTCTCTCCGGAGATGCTCCGGCTCGCCCTGCTCGGCAAGGTGGTGACCACCGGCGACGACGTGTCGCTGCTGCCGCAGGACGTCCTTCCGGACGCGGCGGTCCGGACCCTGGTCGAGGCGGCCCGACGCAGTCTCGCCAACACCGTCGGCTACGCCTGGACGAGCACGCTGCTGACGGTGACCGGGGCGGAGCCGGCACCGGAGGGCACCACCGACGCCGGGGAGCCGGCCTCGGTGCTGGTCACCATGGACACCGTGGTGGGCTGGCGGGACGGCCACGTCACACACGGCCACGGCCCGACCGAACTGCGGGCGGTGACCGGCGGCGAGCGTGCCGGCGGTGGGCGGCTGGCGCTGGGCGCCGGGCCGGAGCTGACCACCGCCGGGCCGGGACCGACCACCGCCGGTCCGGGAGCGACGGTGTCGGTGGACGGGTCGGCCGCCCCGGCGCTGGACGACCTGCCCGGGCTACGCGCCCAGGCGGAGGAACTCACCGAACTGCTCGACCTCGGTTTCCACCACCGGGAGGTGCTCGGCCGGCTGGGCACCACGGTGTCGCTCGGCGTACTGCTCACCGGGCCCGCCGGTTCGGGCAAGTCGGCGCTGGTGCGGGCGGTCGCGCACGCCGTCGACGCCCGGGTGGTGGCGCTCTGGGCGCCCGAGGTCGCCGCGCTGACCAACGACGCCGCCGCCCGCCGGCTCCGCGAGGCCCTCGCGTCGGTCCGGGACGACCAGCCGGCGGTGCTGCTGGTCTCGGACGTGGACGCGCTCGTACCGCGCGAGGCGCCGGGACCGGTCGGTACGGTGTTCCGCCAACTGCTCGGCGCGGCGGTCCGGGCCGGTACGGCGGTGGTCTGCACCACCAGCCGCCCCGAGTCGGTGGACCCGTCGTTGCGCGCCCCCGACCTGCTCTCGGTCGAGATCGCCGTACCGTTGCCGGACGCGGCGCTGCGCCGGGAGCAGTTGACCGTGCTGACCCGGGGGATGCCGCTGGCCGAGGACGTCCGGCTGGACGAGGTCGCCGCCCGTACGCCGGGATTTGTCGCCGCCGACCTGGCCGCGCTGGCCCGCGAGGCCGGGGTACGCGCGGCGCTGCGCCAGAAGGAGGCGGAGTCGCCGACGGTGGCGATGGCCGACTTCACGGCCGCGCTGGAGGTGGTCCGGCCGACCTCGATGGCCGAGTCGTCGGTGCTGGAGCTGGCCGGGGTGACCCTGGACGACGTCGGTGACATGGCGGAGGTCAAGGAGGTGTTGACCGAGTCGGTGCTCTGGCCGTTGAACTACCCGGACACGTTCGCCCGGCTCGGCGTGCAGCCGCCGCGCGGCGTGCTGCTCTACGGCCCGCCCGGCTGCGGCAAGACGTTCCTGGTCAGCGCGTTGGCCGGGACGGGGCGGGCGAACGTGCTCTCGGTGAAGGGTGCCGAGCTGCTGTCGAAGTGGGTGGGCGAGAGCGAGCGGGCGGTCCGGGAGCTGTTCCGGCGGGCCCGGGAGGCCGCGCCGACGCTGGTCTTCCTGGACGAGGTGGACGCGCTGGCGCCGGTCCGGGGCCAGGCCACCGACGGCGGTACGACGGACCGGGTGGTCGCCGCCCTGCTCACCGAGCTCGACGGGGTGGAGACGCTGCGCAACGTGGTGGTGGTCGGGGCGACGAACCGGCCGGATCTGGTGGATCCGGCGCTGCTGCGGCCGGGCCGGCTGGAGCGACTGGTGTACGTCCCGCCGCCGGACGGTGCCGCCCGGGCCGAGATCCTCCGGGCCGCGTCCCGGTCGGTGCCGCTCGCCGACGAGGTGGACCTGGCGGCGCTCGGCGGGGACCTCGACGGCTTCTCCGCCGCCGACTGTGCCGCCCTGGTCCGGGAGGCGGCGCTGGCGGCGATGCGCGAGTCGCTGGAGGCGACCACGGTACGCGCCGAGCACGTGGCGGCGGCCCGGGGACGGGTCCGTCCGTCGCTGGACCCGGCCCAGGTCGCCTGGTTGGCGGCGTACGCCGCGCAGCGCTGAGCCGGTCAGGCCGGACCGAGCGCCTGCATGATCGTGTAGGTGGGCTGGTACTCCCGCCAGTGCAGCAGTTTGCCGCCCCGGGCCCGGAGCACGCCGACGAACGGGGCGCTCGCGGTGACGCCGGTGGCGGGCACCGTCGCCACGAGTTCGTACTCCACGACGATCACCTCCGGGTCGGTGGTCTGGTGGACGATCACGTTGCGGCAGTCGTCGAACCGGATCGGCAGCGCGGCCCGGCCGGCCCGGGTGAAGTCGAGGATCTGTGCCCGGCCCTGGACCCGGGTCGGTCGTCCGGGTGCCGCCATCGGCATCTCCAGCACCGCCTCGTCGGCGAGTTGGTCCGGCTCGAACGTCACGTCGTTGGCCAGCCAGCGCTGGCGCATCTCGGCGAAGACATCTCGGGGCGCGATCATGGCGGTGCCACCTCCGGTTAAAGTGAGTGGAGACTCGACTTACCTGGAGACGATAATGAGTGATGACTCATCTTTCAAGGAGGGTTTCCGGCATGCCCCCGCCCGGTACCACCGGTCCCGACCGACCCATGCGCGCGGACGCCCGTCGCAACCGGACCCGCATCCTCGAAGCCGCCGAGCTGGTCTTCGCCGAGCAGGGATCGTCCGGGTCCACCGAGGAGGTGGCCCGACGCGCCGGGGTGGCGATCGGCACCGTCTTCCGGCACTTCCCCACCAAGGACGACCTGCTCGCCGCCATCATGAAGAACCTGCTCGAACAACTCGTGGCAGAGGCCGGGGCGCTCAGCGACAGCGAGCCGCGTACCGCGCTCTTCACGTTCTTCACCCGGATCGTCGAACAGGCCGCCGCCAGAAAGGCCGTGGTCGACCTCCTCGCCCGGAACGGCGTCGAGATCAGGCTCCCCGAACTGGTCACGGTCTTCGCCGACGCGGTCGGCGACATGCTGCGGCAGGCGCAGACCACCGGCACGGTCGATCCGGACATCCGACTGCCCGAGGTCATGGCGCTGCTGGCCAGCACCAGTCAGGGCGCTCTGCACGGCGGCTGGGACCGGGAACTGCGGCGCCGCGTCCTCGACGTCGTCTTCGCCGGCCTGGCGCCGAAGGCGGACCGGCCCACTGACCGGGCTCGTTGACCCGCCCGACGCTGACCGGCGCGCCGGCCGCCGACGGGCGGTCAGCCGGCGGCGTACGACTGACCGGCTTCGACGGGCCGACCTGGCTCGCCCTGCTGGGCGTCGAGGACGCGCTGGTCAGCCGGCGTCGAGCAGATCCACGTCCTCGCTGACCCCGAGTCGGATCTCCGCGCGGACCGTCGTGCCGTCCTGTGCCAGCACGGCACCGCTGCGGCGCAGCAGGTTCACCGCCGGCAGGTTCTCCGGCCGGGTGTCGGCGACCACCCGCCGCGCGCCGGCCGCGATCGCCTCGGCGAGCACCAGCCGCAGCGCGATCAGCCCGATACCCTGCCCCCGGGTCGACTTGCCCAGCCACATCCCGGTCTCCAGGGTGCCCGGCTCGTCAGTGCGACCCAACCTGATCATGCCGACCACGTCGCCGTCCTGCTCGATGGCGTACATCAGGTTGCCGGTCGGGCCGGCCAGACCACCGAAATGCGACCGGTGGAACTCCCGGAACGCGTCGCGCCGGGCCTGTGACCAGCCGGCAGGCGCGTCGACCGGCGGCATGACCTCGTCCGGCTCGGCTTCGGCGACCGCCACCGAGAGCAACGGTTCGAGGTTCTGCTCGTTGACCGGCGTCAGCCGTACCTCTCGGGTCACGGCTTCGATGTTTCTCGCCCGCGTCCGGCTCCGTCCACCGATTTGCCCGGCCCGCACCGTTCGGCCGACCCCGTTCGCACCGGCCGTCCACCCCACCGGCCGCTGGTCGTGTCGATCAGGACGCCGGCCGGCCGGCCCCGGAACCACCGGGCGGAGGGGACGCCCCGACCACCTCCGCCACCTCGGCGGGCAACGGGTACGGCCGTTCCTCCGGCAGCAGCCCGGTCGCGGTGTCGCGGTCCCCGGCCCGCAGCGCCGCCCGGATCGCGTGCGCGGTCGAGGTGACGTCGGTGATCCCGACGGTCCACTCGTCGACGTACCGGGCCACCGCCGGGCCGCTCAGCCCGACCTGGATCGACCGGTGGTCCAACGGCCGCAGGTCCAGCGAACGCTCCGGGTCCCACTGCACCCGTACCGGGCTGGCCCGCAACCGCTCGGCCCAGGCCGTCCGGCTGGCGTACCGGTCCCGGTCGTAGTGGCTCAGGCAGGCGTGCGCCAGGGCCCACTCGAACCCGGCCCGGGTGATCTCGATCGCCAGCACGGTCTCCTGGCCGGGCTTGCCGGCCCATCCGCAGCGGTACATCATCCAGCGGAACGACGGCTTGATCCAGGTCATCCGCTCCCGACTGAACGGCGGGACGAACCGGCCGTTCGCCACCGCCGGCCCCCCGATCGACGGCGAGTACGCCTGGTAGACCGTGATCGTTCCGGCGGTGTACCTGGCCCGGACCTGACGGGGTGGCACCGACACGTCGCCGATCCTGCCGTCCGGGCCGGCCCGCCGCCAACCGGATTACCCGGCCGCCGGAGTCGACCTGCCGCCGGACCCGACCGGCTGTCCGGCGCCGCCGAGGGGAGCCCGCCCGGCCTCGGCACCGGAACGTGTCGTCCAGGCCGGCTATTGTGCCCGGGTTGGTCGACCGGGCGACACCACGGACCACACGGGAGCTCCATGTACGACCAGAACACCGCCCGAGCCGCCGCCGCGCTGCTCACCGTCGTGCGGACCGACGACTGGGACCAGTTCGTCCAGCGGATCGGGGCACCGCTCGCCGACGTACTGCGTCAGGCCACGACCGCACTGCCGGTGCCGCTGCTACGAGCGGTGGTGGACGGCGAGCACTCCGTCCTACGAAGTGCGCTCAGCGGCAACGCCGTCCTGGTCGACGGGTACCCGCAGGTGGTGGGTGACCTGGTCGGACGGGACAGCCCGGTACTGGCCCGCAACGTGTTCCTGCACCGGCTCTCGCACGCGCGCCAGCGTCGGGCGATCCTCGCCGCGGCCGACCCGACGGTGCCGGGCTGGACCGCGCCGGACGGTGTGGTGACGGCCCTGCTGGCGCACACCGACCCCGCCCTGCTCCGGACCGCCGTGGTCGCCGCCTTCCCCGACCTGCTCCACCGGGTGATCAGCACGGTCGGTCCCGACCTCAGCACGGCGGAACAGCTCCGGGCCCTGCTCTCGCTGCACGACTCGGTTGGCCCGGACGCGGTGGCGGCGGTGCTGGCCGGGGACCGACTGGCGCCGGAGGTCGCCGACCTCGCCCGGGCGGCGCTGGCCGCCCCGGACGGACGCGCACGGCTCGCGTCGGCCACCGAGGCCGCCGAGAGCACCCGGGCCCTCCTCGACGAACTGCGGCACCGCGAGTCCGGCCGGAAGGTTCCCGGCCAGCACCGGAACCGTTCCGCCGCCGAGCTGGTCGCTGCCCGTACCGAACTGGACTGGGACCTGCTGCACACCGAGTACGTCCGCCAGCCGTTCCGTCGGGAGGAGACCGTTGAGGCACTGGCCAGCCAGCGGGACTGCCCGGGAAAACTGCTGCTCGCCATGCTCGCCGCACCGCCGAAGGTACGGAGCGCCTCGAAGTGGGTCGAGGGCCTGACCACGTACGCCCTGCACGCGGGCGTCACCGGAGCGGAGGTGCTGCGGCTGGCCGGGCCGGCGATCGGCGTCCTGGACGTGGCCGGGACGAGCCGCACCACCACCCGGTTCACCCCCCGGTCCGGCGAACCGTTCATTCCCGGTTCCCAACTGCGTTCGACCCGGTGGTCGGCCGGCTGGGCCGAGGTCGTCCGGGAACTGCGGATCCTGGTGCGGCACCGGCTCGGCGACAACGTGGCCGCCTGGCGGTCGCTCCGGGCCCGGCTCGCCGGCTTCACCGGCTCGGTACCCGAACTGGTCGACGAGGCACTCGCCACCGCCGACCACGACCCGGCCGGGGCACCCTGGCCGGACGGGGGTGACCTGCCGGACCCACGCCGTACGGTGACCCGGCTCCCGGCCGTCCGCTCCGCGTTCCTGACCCTGCTGAACGCCGCCGAACCGACCGCACAGGCCGCGCTGCTGCCACACCTCGACGACCGTACGGCGCACGACCTGGTGGTCACCGGTTCGCTCACCCCCGGGCTCGCCGAGTGGATCGTGACCGCCGGCAGTGCCCGGGACCGGCTGGTGCTGGCCCGTCGACAGGGCCTCGAAGCTGATCTGATCGAACGGCTGCTCCGGTTCGACGACCCGGAGGTGACGACGAGTCTCTTCTTCCAGAGCCTGAGCACGCACCGGCAGAAGTTGGCGATGGTGGTCGGGACGCCGTTCCAGCCGGGCGCGTCGGGGCAGCTCCCGATGCCGCCGGGACTCCGCGACCACCTGCTCGGCAAGCGGGCCAACTCGTGGACCACGCCGTACAGCCTGGGGTGTGGGGATCCGCAGGTGGTCCGGAACGTTCTCCGCTACGTCGGGGTCAAGCCCGGCGCGGCCCGGTTGCGGCTGATGGCCGGACTGTGGCGCCGGAACGGACCGGACGCCGTACGGGCCCTGTTGGACGAGGACCTGACGGTGGTGTCCGGCCAGCGCACCAAGCGGTTCGACCCGCCGCTGGTGACGCTGCTGACCCGGTTGCTGGCCGAGCCGGACCCGGCCGCGGCGGTGGACCGGCTGCGGGCGTACACCCTGGTGGCGTCGCTACGCGCGGCCGCCGCCGCGCCACCGGCCGGCACCGAGATCGGGCTGGCCGACCTGCTCGACGTCGAGTTGCCGAGTTGGGACTGGGACACCGTGCTGGCCGAGCACGCCCGTGCGCCGCTCCCCGGCCACCTGCTGCACCACCTTGTCGACCGACCGGGCTGTCCGGTCGAGCTGGCCGAGGCCGCACGCGCCGACGACGGGCCGACGGGAACCGGCAGCCCGACGACCGCCAGCGGCGGACCGCCGCCACACGGAAACCCGACCGCGCCCGGCAGTCCCCCGGCCGCACCGGCAGGGAGGCCGGCGGCCGAATCCCCGACGTACCGGCTGGCCCGGGGTGCGGGCATCGCCGAGGTACTGGCCGACACCGCCGTGGACGAGCGGGCCTGGTCCGGCTGGCCGGTCCGGGCGCTCCGCGACGACCTGCTCCGGGCCGGGGACGTGCTGCGGCACGGACATCCGGCCGGCCAGGTGCTGGCCATCGCCGCGGTCGTCGAGGACGCCAGCGCCGGCGCGGTACTGGCCGACCTGGTCGCGCCGATCGCCGGGAACGTCGACGCGTGGCTGCTCGCCCTGCGCCTGCTGGCCGACTTCCCCGGCACCCTGCCCGAGCTGGTCGCCACCGCCGGGCTGGCGACCCGGTGAACCACGCCGACCGTCACCACCGGCCTGACGAACCGGCCGGCCACGACCACCACCGGGTTGCCGGTGACCGCCCGGGGGTACGCCGGCGCCAGCGCGCTCCACACCTCTCCGACCTGCGGCGCCTGCTCGCGGAGGAGCCGGCCGACGCCGAGGTGGTGGAACGGGCCCGGCGGCAGAAGGAGTCCGCGCTGCTCGACTTCGGCGTCGGGCACAGCGTCGTGGCGTCCTGGTTGTACACGAAGTGTCACCACCACATCGCCACCACCGCCATCCCGACCGCCGCCGTGGTCGCCACCGGCGACGGGGTCTGCGCACTGCTCTACAACCCGTACTTCTTCGCCGGGCTCGACCTCGACGGGGTCAAGTTCGTGCTGTTCCACGAGGCGCGGCACCTGATCCACCGGCACCTGCACGTCGAGGAGGAACTGCGGGACGATCCGGCGTTCACCCTCGCCGCCGAGGTGGTCATCAACCACGTGGCGATGCGCCGGCTGGGGCGGAGCAGCCTGCCGGGCTGGACGCGGCAGGACGACGACGGGACGACGGTGACGACGCCGACCGGCGTCGACCCGGTCCAGGTCCACCAGGAGTACGTCGCCGACCTGCGCGCCCGGGAGCTGACGCCGCTGCCGTACGACGACTTCGTGCACACGGACTTCACCGTGTACGGCGAGCTGAAGCGGATGAGCACGCTGGTCTGGCCGGAGCTGCTGATCTGCGTGCACCTCGACGGTGACCCCGACGGCAGTGGCGGCGGCGAGGGCCGAGAGGGGCGCTGGGGCGTACCGCTGGACGACGAGACCGTCGAGCGGCTGGCCGACGAGGTGCTGCACGAGGTGATGCAGGCGGCACTGCGCGGCGACCCGGCCGCCCGCGACGAGTTGCTCGACCTGGCGGACCGCTCGGCGGACGACAGCGAACGACTGACCCGGCTCTGGGGCAGACTCGGCCTGGACCGGCTCCGGGGCAGCACCCCGAAGACCCGCCGGGTCGACTGGTGGCAGCGCTGGCTGACCGACGTACTGGCGTCGAAGTTGACCGAGGGCGAACGGCTGATCTACCCGAAGAAGCACGGGGCGGTGCTGCTCGCGCTCGGCCACGAGCCGATGCTGCAGCGGCGCGGCCCGGAGCGGACGAAGGTGGTGCTGATCGCCTTCGACACCTCCGGGTCGATGCCGGACGCGGTGGTGCGCTGGTTGACCACGCTGGTCGGCCAGACCGCCGGGGTGGAGAGCCACTGGCTCAGCTTCGACGGGGTGGTCACACCGTTCGTACCCGGGGAACGGGTCTCCGGCGGCGGCGGAACCAACTTCCAGAACGTGGTCGACTACGCCGAGGGCCGGATCGAGGTGAACGGTCGGCGGTTCGACGCCGAACCCGACGCCGTCATCATGGTGACCGACGGTTACGCACCCCCGGTCACCCCGGCCCGACCCGACCGGTGGATCTGGCTGATCACCGACCACGGGGACGACTGGCCGGAACGGCACCAGCCGCCGATGGCCTGCCACCGGGTCAGGTCCGGAGGGTGGTCATGACCGGCCGGAACGACCGGACGGACCATCAGGCGTACGGCAGGGCAGTGATCGGGAGGAGCGGCGAGTGGACACCATGGACCTGATCCGGGACGACAGCACCGGCGTGACGCCCGGCGGTCGCCGGTGGAAGCCGAACGCCACCTACCGGCAGCGGCCCGACGCCGAGGTCACCGTCCGGCTGGAGCGGTTCATCGACGCGATGATCGAGACCGGGCAGACCGGCCAGATCTTCGGGGAACACGGCATCGGCAAGACCTCGACCTTCGTGTCGTACGTCCCGGCGCGTTACCCCGACACCACGCTGGTGGTGGTGCCGGCGGCCAACCTGACCCCGGACGACCTGCTGGTCAACGCCCCGGTCCGGGACGCCCGCAGCGGGGAGCTGGTGCTCCGGCAACTCATCATGCGGCAGCTCGTCCCGGGCCGGCCGTTCGTGCTGCTCATCGACGACTCGTTGCAGGCCGGCAACACCGTCCAGTCCCAGCTGATGCAGATCGCCTGCAACTGGACCCTGGGCGAGTACAACCTGCGTGAACTCGGCTGTGTCGGGGTTTTCCTCACCGACAACGAGTCCCTGGCCGAGACCGCCGTACGCCGCTCCGACCTGGCGATCCTGGACCGCATGGTGACCATCCGGCTCACCGCCAACGACACCGCGTGGCGGTACGCGCTCGCCGAACGGTTCCCCGACCGGGACCTCCGGGAGGTGTTCCGGATCTGGGCGTCGCTGAGTCCACAGCTGCGCCAGTTGTTGTCGCCGCGCACCCTGGAGCACGTGCTCGCCTGCGCCGAGGCGGGCTTTCCGCTGGCCTGGGGCCTGCCGCTGCACAACGGGAGCCGGTTGACGCTGGCCGAGCAGCGGTCCGACGGCAAGCCCGGCCCGGACCGTACCGGCGAGATCCTCGACGACATCGCGGCGGCGGTCGGCGCGCGGAACCCGGTCACCATCCCCGACCCGGTACGACGGATCCTGCGTACCGCCGTCGCCAACCGTTGGGCGGTGCTGCTGCAGGGGCCGCCGGGCTGCGGCAAGACCGAGATCACCCGGCAGATCGTCCGGGAGGAGACCGGCTCGGACCCGGTCTACTTCTCGCTGCCGGTGACCAACGTCGAGGACCTCTGTGTGCCGGTGCCGACCCCGGACGGGGAACTCGACGCGATGCTGGCCCGGTCGCTGCTCACCCCGGACCCGAAGGTGCTGGTCTGGGACGAGTACAACCGCCCCAAGGACAAGGCGACCTTCGCCAAGCTGATGGAGATCACCCAGGAGTGGACGCTCGCCGGGCGGGCGATCCCGAACCTGCGTGCCCAGGTGGCGTTGCAGAATCCGCCCTACCATCTCGGGCGCAAGCTCCTGGTGGTCAACAACAACGTCGCCCAGGCGAGCCGGTTCACCGTCAGCTACGAGGTACGCCCCGAGGACATCCCGGCCAACGAGTGGCTCATCTCGACGTACGGCGAGACGGCCGAGACGGTCCTGGAGTGGTGGAAGAGCGACATCGACGACGAGGGGCGGGACTGGGTCACCAAGCGCACCCTGGAACGGCTGATCAGGCTGCACCGGGTGGGGATGCCGCTGCAACCGGCCCTGATCTATCTCGGCGACGGCGAGTACGCCCCGGTTCCGCTGTCGGCGCTGGAGGCCCGGCTCGCCGACCAGCCCCGGATCGGCCTGCGCGAACTCGCCCGCCAGCACGTCGCCTGGGAGGCACGGCTGGCCGCCGCGGCGGAGGACTCGGCCGAGGGCACCAACGACACCGATCTGGTGCACCAGATCCTGTCGAACGCCGAGGTGTCCCAGTTGCAGCAGCATCTGGACGTGGTGGCCCGGCTGCTGCCGTACCTGCCGCCGAAGTTGCGGGCCACCTACCTCGTCGGGCAGACCCCGGAACGACAGCGGTTCTGGGTCACCGCCCTGGCCCGGATGGCCCAACTCGGCCAGCCCTGACAGCCGGCCGGTCGGACCAGCCCTGACAGCCGGTGGCTGGGGCCCCGCCGACCCTGGACGGGCCGCACCAGGCGGCCGCAGCGGTCAGTCGTCGAACTCGCAGAGGACGGCGGTGGCGTCGTCGTACCGCTTGAAACCGGACCGGCGCTGCCCGTCGTCGGCCTCGGCGGCCCGGACCCGACGGATCAGCTCGCCCGGCCCGGCGGAGCTGAGCAGGTCGAGCAGGCCGCGCCAGTCGAAGAGGTCGAACTGTTCGACCGCCCGGGAGGTGCCGTCGGTGAGCAGCGCGGCCCGGCGTACCCGGTCCGGGCCGGTCAGCGACCGGCTGCCGGTGACGGCGTGGAACGCGGCGTCGGGATTGGCGGCGGCGACCCAGTAGCCGTGGGTCTGGTTCATCTGGGCACGCTGCAGTTCGACGGACCGACGGAACCGGGTCGCGTGGCTGACCTCCGCCCCGGCGCCGGCCACGGTCAGTGCCTTCTGCCGCAGGTCGGCCATTGCGGTGTCGAGCCGGTTGTCGGAGATCACCTCGATCCGCCCGCCGAGGTCCAGCACCAGCGGACTGTCGCAGAGCACCAGGTGGTCGACGTGGTCGCCGCCGTAGCGGAGCAGGCAGACGGTGGCCGACGGGGTGCCGGGATGTTCAAGATCGCACTGGCCGTTGTGGTCGGCCCGGACCGCCAGGATGGCGGCCGCCAGGTTGCCGGCCAGCGCGGCGGCGGGTCGCTGCGCGGCGGCCAGCCCGATCCGGGCGGCGAGGTGCCGGACGTACCACTCCGGCCCGTGTACGCAGCCGGTGTCGAAGCCCTCCGGGACGGTCGCTCCGTCGAGGACTCCGACCAGGTCCCCGTACCGGAAGACGTGGTCCTCGTTCTCGATCCGGCCCGGTGCGGGTACGGAGGCCGACCGGACCCGCATCATCGGCCCGACTCCGCGGCTGTCATGACGGCTCCCGGTGCTGCTCGGACAGGGACTGAGCTGATGAACTCCTCTCATGTCTACCGTGCCGGGGCATCCACCGGGGGTGGTCCGGCGCAGTTGGCGGCACCAACGTCGGCGGTGGCTCACCGGTCACCCAGGACCGGCGGGCCCAGTCGACGAGGTGGCTATGGAACGCGGAAAACTGCTCCAGGCGGGCGGCCGAGGTCCGCTCCAACCCGGCGACGTCCCAGGCGCCCCGCTGCTGCCGACCGAGCGAGCGGCCCGGTCGCTCGGGGCAGCCCGAACGCCGCCGCGACCGTCCGCGCGGCAGCCTCCGCCACCGGTCCCGAGGCTCTCTCCGCTGACCCGGTCATCCGGTCACAGTACGGACGGCGCCGACATCGCCAATCCTCCGAACATGATCGGTCACGGACGGTAGCGTCGATCGTGGGGGTTCAGTGCGGAGGGGGATCAAATGTTGGGACACCTGCACAAGATGGGGCTACGAGCCGAGCACATGTACATCGCGGGAGCGGCCAGCATCGGGCTGTCGTTCCTGAGCTGGATGTTGTCGAAGCAGATGGAGAACGCCGGCATCGACCGCGCCGACCGGTGGGGCATCTTCATCGGCGAGTGGGCACCGACGTTCATCGCACTCGGCAACGGACTGCGAACGTACGAGAAGTGAGCCGGAACCCCCCGGCGGTGTCCCGAGGGACGCCGCCGGGGGTTCGCGGTGCCCGGGCGGAGGCAGCCTTCGACGTCGGCCCGCCTCGCCCGGTGGCGGTCCGGTCAGACCACGACCTGCTTGGTCTGCGGCAGCTGGTCGACAAGATCTCGCGGAACGTTGATGGTGTCGGCGATGACCTCGTGTGGGGTGTTGGCCATCCACTGCATCACCGAGATGTCCTCGAACCGGGCGTGGCGGAACATCTCCAGGTACACCAGCGGCTCGTCGCCGGTGTTGACGATGTAGTGCCCGTACGCGAACGGCACGTACCCCACGTCGCCGGCCTGGAAGTCGAAGGTGCGGGCGCTGGCTGACGCCGCGTACACCCCCATCCGACCGGTACCGGAGATGAAGTACTGCCACTCGTCGGCGTTCGGGTGCCAGTGCAGCTCCCGCATCCCGCCGGGTTCCACCTCCACCAGGGCGGCGGCGGTCGTGGTGGCGGCGGCGAAGTTCGTCGAGTCGGTGATCCGGACGGTGCCGCCCCGGAAGCGTTGCGGCGCCTGGGCGGTCATCCGGTGCTTGAAGGTACGCGGGACGTCGCCGGTGGGGCTGACGACGCGGTCGGCGTCCAGCGACGGCGGGACCTCGCCCTGGAAGATGTACTTCTCCGCCTCCGGCAGGTTCGCCATCTGCTCCGTCGACCAGCCGAAGTTCCGCGCGAGCACCGACCTGGGCACGTGGGCGAAGAAGTCGCTGAGCAGGAACGTGTTGTTCTCCGAGAAGGCGCCGTCGTTGAAGACCAGCAGGAACTGCACACCCTCGTCGAGGGCCTGGATGTTGTGCGGAATCCCCTGGGGGAAGAACCACAGGTCACCGGCCTTGACGTCCTCGATGAACGTACGTCCCTCCTGGTCCACCGCGCTGATCCGGCAGCTGCCGCTGAGCACGTACGCCCACTCCGACTCCTGGTGCCAGTGGATCTCCCGGTACGCCCCCGGTTCCAGCCCGAACTGCACGCCGGACAGCGTGGTGGCGACCGGCAGGTCCCGTACGGTGACCTCGCGGGTCCAGCCGCCCTTCTCCACCCGGGTGTGCGCCTGGGAGAACGAGAACTTGAGGTTGGGCACCAGACGGTTGTCGGTGGTGGGTGGGACCAGCAGGTCGGGATTCTGACGTTCCAGCTCGACGTTGCGCCCCTTGAAGGGCGCGGCGCCCTCGTCGCCACGGCGCGGCTGGGGATCGTTCGTGGCCATCTCGGTCAACTCCTCACATGGTTCGGAACGGTGTCGGACTGTTGTCGGACGCCGCCGGACACGGCACCGCCGCCGGATGGGCGCCGCCGCCGGACACGGCACCGCCGCCGAATGGGTGCCGCGCAAGTCGGGCACCGGTGGGCGGGCGCGACAGGACACGGGCGCCGGCGGGGACGCGGGCACCGCCGCCGGACACGCGGAGCAGGAGACGGACGGCGGCGGTGCCGTACTGGACCGCGACCGCGCCGGGTACCGCCGCCGCCGTCGCTGCCAGCAGCAGGCGACTCCACACCGGCAGCTGGACGAGCCCGCCGGTGGCGGCGGCCAGGACCAGGACGAGCAGCACCAGCCGCAGCCGGACGAGGCCGGGCAGCTCGACCGGTCGCGGCCGGACGGTGGGCGGGGCGACGGGCACGGTCATGTCGACCTCCGGGTGTGGGCGCCCGACCGTCGCGGGGGCGGGCGCGGTGCCCCGGACATCGCGGCGGTGGGCGCGGCGCACCGGACATCGCGGCGAACGCGGGTACGGCCGCGCCGGTGCACCGTGGGCAGCGGTCATCGTGGTGTCGTGACCATGCCCTGATACTCGCCGACGTCGCCGACCGGTCACATCACGCGACCGCGCCAAACCGTGTGCCGCGATCCGGACGGCCGGAACCCGCGAGGCCAGACGGGGACAGCCGTACCCGGCCCGCCTGCCGTGCGCGGCGGCGGTTCGCCGATCCGGCCGCCGGCCGTACCGCCCCTGGCTAGGCTCGGCCGCAGGACGGTTTGCCGACAGCCGGTACATGCCCGGGGGGAATCTTGTCCGAACTGCCACTGTCCGGCCCCACTCCGCTTCCGCCGCCCAACGGCCCCGAGAAGGGACTCACCGGCGCCGGGGAGACCCTCACCGGTCAGGAGGAGACGGTGCTGCGGGTCGTCGCGTTGGACGACCGACCGTGCCCCGTGTGGCTGTTGCGGGAGCTGGCCGGGATCGACGACCCTGCACTGCCGGGCGTGCTGGAACGGCTGCTCGCCCGAGGACTGCTCGCCGAGGTCGCGGGCGGTGTCGCGGTCGGGCCGGGCACCTCGGCCGGGGCGATCGTCGGTGCCCTGTCCCCCGTTGTCCGGGGACTGCTGCACAGCCGGGCGGCAGCGGCGCTGGCGGCGGTGACCCCGTCGGCGGCCGTCCCACACGCGGCGGCGGCCCTCGACCTGACCGGCCATGTCGCGCCGCACCTCGTCGACACGCTCGCCCAGTCCGCCGACGCCGAGCCCGACGCGCTGGCGGAGCTGCTGCTCGCCGCACAGGCGACCTCGACCGACGTGGCGCGGCGGCGCCGCTGGCTGCTCGCCGCGGCGGACAACCTGGCGCTCGCCGGACGCGGGCCGGCGGCGCTGCGCCTGCTGACCACCGAGGTCACCGCCGATCGTGGCGACGGCGTCCACCGCGGCCACCTGCTCGGCCGGATCGCCCACCTCTACGCCCAGGAACAGCCGTCGGTCGCCCTCGCCTGCCTGCGCGGCGCCCTGACCCAGGACCGGCTCGACGCGGCCGGCCGGGCGACCCTGACCGCGATGCTCGGCGCGCTCGCGGCCCGGGTGGGACACCCGGACGCCGACGCGCTGCTGCGCGACGCGGGCGTCGCGCACGCCGCCGGCGCCACCACCTCGTCCGCCACCCACCTCGGGCTCGGCCGGGCAGCCCGGGCCCTGGCCCGGGGCGACGTCCGGGCCGCCCGCGCCGGACTGTCCATGCTGGACCCGGTGGCGCCCACGGTACGTCGGGAGGCGGCACTGATCCGGGCCGAGCGGGTACTCGTCCACCTCGGACTCGGCTGCCACGACGACGCGGCGACGGCGATCCGGCAGTGGGCCGACGACATCGCTGCGCCGGGGCCGCTCGTCACCACCCGGCTCACCGCCCTGGACTGTTTGCGGATGACCGCCGTCGGGGAACTGCCCGAGGCGGCGGCGCTCGCCGCGACCACCCTAAACCGGCAGGGGACGGTGATGAGCGACGAGGTCCGGGCGCTGCTCGTCGCGGTGGTCGCCGAGGTCCGCTACCGCCGGGGCGAGGACGTCGCGGCGCGGGCCGTGCTCGCCGCCGGTACCGGCGACCGTTCGTGGCCGGACAGCACGGTGTGGACACCCGTGTACTGCGTGGCGGCCGGTGACCCGGCCCTGCCCGGGCAGCCCCGACTGCTCGCCACCGCCGTCGCCGACCTGCACCGCTCGGTCCGGCCCCTGCTGGCCGTACCCCAGACCGGGCCGCGCCTGGTGCGGGCCGCGCTGGCCACCGGTGACCCGGACACCGCCCGCAGGGTCGCCGCACTGGTCGACACCGTCGCCGTGCGTACCCCGGTCGTGCTCTGGCGCGGGCTGGCCGCGCAGGCCCGGGGCCTGGTCGACCGCGACCCCGAGGCGCTGCGGGCGGCGGTGGCGCTGTTGCGGCGGACTGCCGCCCGCCCGGCCCTGGCCGACGCGCTGCTCGACCTCGCACACACCGCCCCCGGGCGGGCGGAGGCCCGAGCCGCTGCGCAGGAGGCGGCCGCGCTCTACGCCCGGATGGGTGCCACCGGCGACCAACTGACGGCACTCGGTCGCGACGGCGCGCGCGCCGCCCGGAAACGCCGGAACCGGTCGTCGGCGGCGGACCTGCCGGCGCCGGCCGGCCTCGACGCGCTCTCCCCCGCCGAGGCGCGGGTGGCCGCCATGCTGGCCAACGGTGCCACCAAGCGGGAGACGGCGGAGAGTCTCTTCGTCTCGGTGCACACCGTCGACTCGCAGTTGCGGTCGATCTACCAGAAGCTGGGCATCCACAACCGGCTGCAGCTCGTCCGGGCCTGGGACCGGCGCCAGGGCGTCCGGTCCTGACCGTCCCCGTCCCGCCGGCCAGGAGGCCGCGCGGGTGGGACGGGACCGACCCGACTCAGCGGCGTCGGCTCCGACTGCGGGTAGCCCGGAGCCGGCGCAGCCGGGCGACCAGCACCGGCTCGGCGGCGAGCGCGTCCGGGTTGTCGAGCAGTCCGTTCAGGAGCTGGTAGTAGCGGGTCGCGGAGATGTCGAACGCGTCCCGGATCGCCTGCTCCTTGGCACCGGCGTGCTTCCACCACCGCCGTTCGAAGGCGAGGATCTCCCGCTCCCGCTCGGTCAGGGCCGACCCGTCCGGCGACCGTCCCGGGCCGTTCGGCGGCGAACCGGCGGCGGTCGACGTGCCGGTCGGCGCCGGTTCCGCCGGTTCCGACCCGCCGCCCACCCGCCCGGGCGGCTCGGCCTCGCGCGGCTGCGGAACGCGCACCGGGCGCCCGGTGGCGTCGTCCGCCTCGTCATCGGCGGGAGCGTCGGCGTGCCTCATGCGCTCCTCCGGGTGGGGGTCACGACCTGCGAACAGTCTCCCCAGGGTAACGACGGCCGGCCAGGAACGCACCGGCCGCCGCGCCCGGTGACCCCGCACACCGACAGAGGTGCGGGACGGCGCCCCCCGGTCGCCGCCCCGCACCCCGCGCCCCCGCTCGGGACCTCTCCTGACGCCGCTCGGCTCAGGTGATGTCCCGCCGCCGCATCACCCAGATCGCCGAGCCGAGCACCAGCACCAGCGCGACCGAGAGCAGGACGGACGAGTTCTGCCAGGTGATGTCGAGGGTCGCCGGCTGACACTCACCGGTGTACGTCGCCTGACACGCTCGCCAGTTCTCCAGAGTGATCTTCTTCTGCATCCAGGCCAGCAGGTACGTCGGCAGCAGCCACGCCTCGACGAACTTCACCTGGGCAAGGCCCAGAACCACACCCAACCCGAACTGACCCACCACCATGATCCCGAGCACCCCACCGAGAGCCAGCGCGGTGTGCCGGCCCAGTGAGGCGAGACCGAAGCCGAGCGCACCGGCGACCAGGATCAGCACCAGTCCACGCAGCCCGGTCAGTCCGAACGACTGCCAGGCCCCCGAGGTCATCTTCCCGGTGGTCCCCCGGAAGGTGCCGGTCGCCCAGAACGCCGCCGTCCAGGCCACCCCGGCGACCACCGTCACCCCGAACAGCACGGAGAGCAGCGCGGCCAGCTTGGTGAGCAGCACCCTGACCCGCTGCGGTCGCCAGAGCAGCAGGTTCATCATGCCGCCGGAGCTCCACTCCGCGCCGATGAAGGAGGCTCCGCCGACAAACGCGACCAGGGCCAGCACCGCGGTGAAGGTGATGACGGTCTGGCCGAACTGTTCCCGGAAGTCGAAGGTGGCCGGCAGGAACCACCGGGCCTCGAAGGCCTCCCGGGGCGGCGGCTGGATCACCGAGCAGTCCTCGGGGAACCGCCCGTCGCTCTTCTCGCCGGCCGCCTTGACCCGCTCACACTCCGCGCGCTCCTGCTGCGAGTAGCTGACGTTCTGCTGGTACTGCTGCTCCGCGGCGCGTTCCGCGGCGGCGAGCTGTTCCGGTCCGATCTTCTGGTTGGTGAAGAACATCCCGACCGCCACCGCGACCAGCACGAGCAGGCCGGCCAGGGTGAGGTACCGGACGAAACGCCGCTTACCGAGCCGACGCACTTCGGTCGTGTAGAGGCTCATACTCCCCACCCCCCGGGGGTCGAGTCGGACGAGGAGGCGCCGGACTGTCCACCGACGACCGCGGACTGGTCCACCTGGCGGTGCTGGCCGGGCACCGGGGCGGTGGCGGTCAGCTCCAGGAAGACGCTCTCCAGGTCGACGGTGACCGGGGCGAGTTCGCTGACGTACAGATCGGCTCCGGCGAGCGTACGGGTGACCGTGGCCGGCTTGTCGACGCCGTACACCAGCAGGTGGTCCTCGACCGGGGTGACCTGGGCACCCGAACGGGTCAGCAGGTCGGCGGCGGTCGGCAGGTCGGTGACCGCCTCCAGCCGTACCCGCAGGCCGTTGCCGGAGTGCTGGGCCAGCACCTCGGCGACCGGCCCGGCGGCGACCCGTCGACCCAGCGAGATGATGGTGACCGAGTCGCAGATCAGCTGCACCTCGCCGAGGATGTGGCTGGAGAGCACCACGGTCATCCCGGAGGAGGCGAGGTCGCGCATCAGGCTGCGCATCTCCCGGATGCCGCCCGGGTCGAGCCCGTTCGCCGGCTCGTCGAGGATCAGCAGCTTCGGGTCCTTCAGCAGCGCGGAGGCGACCGCGAGCCGCTGCTTCATGCCGAGCGAGTATGCCTTGACCCGTTCCCGGGCCCGTTCCCGCAGGCCCACCAGCTCCAGTACCTCGGCCACCCGCCGCTGCGGCACCCCGCCGGCACCGGCCAGCAGAGAAAGGGTGTCCTGGGCGGTGAAGTGCGGAAAGAACTGCGGGCTCTCCACGATCGCGCCGACCTGGCCGGCCACTGTCGGCAGTGCCGCCGGCACCTCCTGACCGAGGATCGCCATCCGGCCCCCGTTCGGCCGGATCAGCCCGAGCAGCGTACGCAGGGTGGTCGTCTTGCCCGAGCCGTTGGGCCCGAGGAAGCCGTGCACCTGACCGGCCTCGACAACCATGTCGAACCCGTCCAACGCCCGACGGGTGCCCCGGCGTCTACTCCGGTAGGTCTTCTGTAATCCCTCGATCTCCAGTACGGGAGCCATCCATCGGCCTCTCTGGTCACGTCCGATATCGCCGACACCGTACCATCGCTTTGCGGGCTACCACGCTATACGTGCTACCAACGCGCCGTTCAGTGCTGTTCCCGCCGCTCCCGCCGGTGCAGGGTGACCAGCCCGACCAGCGCGGCGATCCCGACGCCGCCGGTGCCGACACTCATCGCGACCTGTTGGATCCCGTCGGGCACGGTAAGGCTGACCAGCGCGTTGGCGACAATGGCGACCGCGAGCACGAGCCAGAGCAGAGCCTTCATGGTCCTCGATCCCTTCGAAGTGGTCCGACCGGCGCTCCGCGAGCCGCCGGGTCCGTCGGACGAGACGTCCTCCGTGGTACGACTCCATCCTGCTGATCCCGGCGGGAGGAATCGATGGGCCTCACCCCCGAATCCGGGGTGCGGCCTGCTACACCACCGATCCGGCGGTACGCCCCACCGTCATCGCCCGATCCCGCGCATAGCCTGGTGACCATGCATGAGGCGATGGGCGGGGCGCTGCGCACCACGTACCGGTTGACCGTCGCGGCGGGCCTGTCCCTCGGCTCGTACGTCTTCGTCGCGCTGATCCCGGCCGTCGTGGTGCTCACCGGCACCGTGGTCGGCGCCGGGACGATGCCGGAGGCCGTCCTCGCCCTGCGCCGGCTCGCCGGGTTCAAGCGCCGTCAGGCCGCCGACTGGAGCGGCACCGAGATCCCCGAGGCGTACGTACCCCTGACCGGCCCGCTCGGCGAACGGATCCGGGCCGCGCTGACCGATCCACAGACCCGCCGCGACCTGCGCTGGCTGTTCGTCCACCTCGGCTACGGGCTCGGACTGTTCATCGTGGCGCTGGTGGTCTGGCCGATCGCGCTCCTGGTCGACGGCGCTTGGAGCGGCCTGCTCGGCAACCGACCGGTCGTGCTGCCGCTGCTCGACCGGCTCGCCGACCTCGACGCCGCCTGGTCCCGAACCCTGCTGGCACCCGCCCCGAACGCGCGGCTGGCCGAACGGGTGGCCGCGCTGACCGCCACCCGGGCGGACGCCATCGCCGCGCACGGCGCCGAACTGCGCCGCATCGAACGGGACCTGCACGACGGCGCCCAGGCCCGGCTGGTGGCCCTGTCGATGCGGGTCGGCCTGGCCCGGCGGCAGTACGACCGCGACCCGGAGGGCGCCCGACGCCTGCTCGACGCGGCCCAGGACCAGGCCGAACAGGCGTTGGCCGAACTGCGGCAGGTGGTCCGGGGCATCTATCCGCCGATCCTCACCGACCGGGGCCTGGTCGGCGCGGTACGCGCCCTCGCCGCCAGCAGCGGCCTGACGGTCACCGTGGAGGTCGACGGGCTGACCGGTCCGGACGATCCGCGGCCACCGGCGGCGGTCGAGGCCGCCGGGTACTTTGTCGTCGCGGAAACGTTGACGAACGTGGCGCGGCACAGCGGCGCCACCCGGGCGGAGGTACGGCTGAGCCGCGCGCCCCGGGCGCTGCGGGTCGTCGTACGGGACGAGGGGCGCGGGGGTGCCGACGAGGCGGGGGGCAGCGGACTGCTGGGCATCCGTCGCCGGGTCGCCGCCCTGGACGGGGCGATGACCGTGACCAGCCCCGTCGGGGGGCCGACCACGATCGAGGTGGAACTGCCGTGCGTGTGGTGATCGCCGAGGACAACGCCCTGCTCCGGGAGGGCCTGATCCTGCTGCTGACCTCTGCCGGTCACGAGGTGACGGCGGCGGTGGTCACCGGGCCCGAGGTGTTGCCCGCGATCCTGGAGCACCGCCCGGACGTCGCCGTCCTCGACGTACGCCTGCCGCCGGGCCTGCGGGACGAGGGCCTGCGTGCCGCCCTCGACGCCCGCCGGGAGATCCCCGGACAGCCGGTCCTGGTGCTGTCCCAGTACGTGGAGGAGACGTACGCCGCCGAACTGCTCCGGGGCGGCGCGGCCGGGGTCGGCTACCTGCTCAAGGACCGGGTCGGTCGGGTCGACGAGTTCCTCGACGCCCTCGACCGGGTGGCCGACGGCGGGACGGCGCTCGACCCGGAGGTGATCGGTGAGCTGCTGACCCGCCGCCGCGACGATCCGCTGGGTCCGCTCACCCCACGGGAGCGTGAGGTGCTGAAGCTGATGGCCGAGGGACACGACAACGCGACGATCGCGCGGACGCTGGTGGTGACGGAACGCGCGGTGAGCAAGCACATCGGCAACGTCTTCCTGAAGCTGGGGCTGCCACCGAGCGACAGTGGACACCGTCGGGTGCTGGCCGTGCTGGCGTACCTGAACCGCACCTGACCCGGCACGGACCGGGCTGATCCACCGCGGCCGATGCCGGATGTCGACACCGGACGGGCCAGGCATAGACTGCCGTCACAGACGTAACCGGTCGGCGGGAGTGTGCGATGAGTGTTCCGGAGCCGGAGCGGCCCCCGGTCGACGACAACGACCCGGCTCCCGCCGTAGGCACGCCCGCCCGGTCACCGTGGCTGTGGGCGGGCATCGCGGCCTGTGTCGGCACCTTCCTCCTCATGGGCGTCAGCAGGAGCTTTCCGTTCGACCCGGACGGCTGGCTGGGCCGCTGGTACGTCCAGGCACTGATCGTCGCGATCGGGGTCGGCGGTTTCTGGAGTGCCGCCTGGCTGATCGACCGGGCGTACCGGCGGCGGGGACGGACCGGGGACGGACATCCCGTCTAGGCCCCGTCCCACGGATCCACGGCTACCGGGGATCCGTCCGCCACAGCACCCAGGCCAGCCAGGCCGATCCGATGCCGACGAGCACGCCGTGGGCGATGCGCAGCCCGGCGGGCGCGTAGAACTGCGGGATGAAGAGGGCGAAGCCCACCGCGAACGGAATCGCGCTGTGGCGGGCCAGCGTCCCGGAGCGCCGGACCGCGAGCGCGGCGAGGACCGCGGCGACGGCCAGCAGCAGCAGACCGAGTGCGAAGGTGGTCGCCGCGACCGGGCTGAACCGTACGGACTCGACCACCGCGAGCAGGTCGAACCGCTGCCCGTCGGCACGGGACCGGGCGATGGCGTGGAGCCCGAAGTCCTCCGCACCGTAGTACGGCAGGGTCAGGCCGGCGCCGATCCAGCCGGTGACCACGGCACCGAGGCCGTGGGACTCGGCGCGGGTGCTCCGGACCGCGCCCCAGAGCGCCAGCAGGCCGAGCGGCACCAGGACGAAGCCGAGCATGCCGAAGAGGTGTGCGGCGACCCAGGCGCCGGAACCCATCGAGGCGACGGCGCCGTCGACCGTGCTCTCGTCGTGCCACGGTCGCACCGCCGGATAGAGCACGAACAGCACTCCGGCAGCGACGAACGCGAGCGCGCCGAGTCGGGTACGGGTCAGTGTCGTGCTCCGGCTCGCCTGCCCGACAGGCGTCACAATGGTCATAGCTGAAAGGCTAATAGGAATAGCCAACCGCGTCAAACGTGGCAGGTCGGGTCACCTCACGAGGGGGCGGGAGGAGCGACTCCGGGCGGGTCACGGTGACGGCGGAGCGACCTCCGGCCGGATGAGAGGAGCCGGTCAGGCGCAGACGACGTTGACGCCGGCGTCCCGGAAGGACCGGACCGTCGCCGGATCGGCGCCCGAGTCGGTGACCAGGGTCTCGATCCGTTCAACCGGGCAGATCCGGGCGAAGGCGTGCCCGCCCAGTTTGGACGCGTCCGCGATGATCACCACCCGTTTGGCCCGGGCCACCATCAGGTTGTTCATCGACGCCTCGCCCTCGTGGTGCGCCGCCGCGCCGAGCTGTACGTCGACGGCGTCCACCCCGAGCAGCGCCACGTCCAGGGTGACCTCCCGGAGCAGCGCGCCACCCAGCGGGCCGACCAGCTCGAACGACTGGGGCCGGACCACCCCGCCGGCCACCACGATCTTCATCCGGGACCGGACCAGCAGCTCGTTGGCGATGTTCAGGGCGTTGGTCACCACGGTGAGCTGGGCCCCGTCGGCACTGCTGTTGAGGTCGGGGCGGACCGCGAGCGCCCGGGCCACCTCGGTGGTGGTGGTGCCGCCGTTGAGCCCGACCACCATGCCCGGGGCGACGAGCGCGGCGGCGGCCGCCCCGATCCGCTGCTTCTCGGCGGAGTGTTTCGCCGTCTTGTAGCGCAGCGGCAGGTCGTACGAGACGCCGTTGGCGACCGCACCGCCCCGGGTACGCGTGATCATCTGCTGCTGCGCGAGCTGGTCGAAGTCCCGCCGGATGGTCGCCTGCGACACCCCGAGCCGGTCCGCCGCGTCCTCGACACTGACCCGACCGCTCTCGGTCAGCAGTTCGAGCAGGGCGTTCCATCTCGCATAGCGGTCCACCGTGAACCTCCGGGTGTCTACGGCGTGAAGATTGCGTGCACGATAGTGCGCGAAAGGTGGCGCTGCAAAACCAACTTATGCGCAAACCTGCGCACGGTTGCCACGCCCCGGCAACTTCGCGCAGAATGACGCTCGAAAGACCGTTGATCCGAGCCATTATGCGCAGGAGCTGTTATGGGCCACGTCGACGCGGAGATCAGCAGTCAGCCGGAATGCTGGCGGCAGGCCGCCGCCCTGGCCGTCGGCTCCGCCGCCGTACTTCCCCGGGCGGGTGAACGGGTCGCCGTCGTCGGCTGCGGCACCTCCTGGTTCATGGCGATGGCGTACGCCGCCCTGCGGGAACGCGCCGGCCAGGGCGAGACCGACGCCTTCCAGGCCTCCGAGTTCCCGCTCGACCGGCGGTACGACCGGGTCGTGGCGATCACCCGCTCCGGCACCACCACCGAGGTCCTCGACGTACTGGCCGCACTGCGGGGGCAACGGCCGAGCACGGTCATCGTCGGCGACCCCGGCTCCCCCGCCGCCGACCTCGCCGCCGACACGGTGGCGATGCCCTTCGCCGACGAGCGTTCCGTGGTGCAGACCCGCTTCGCCACCAGCGCGCTCGCCCTGCTCCGGGCCCATCTCGGCGCCGACGTCACCGCACTGGCCGCCGACGCCGAGGTGGCGGTACGCGCACCGCTGCCGTTCGACCCCGCCCGGGTCGAACAGATCACCTTCCTCGGCCGGGGCTGGACGGTCGGGATCGCCCACGAGGCCGCCCTGAAGTGCCGCGAGGCCGCCACCGCCTGGGCCGAGGCGTACCCGGCGATGGACTACCGGCACGGTCCGATCTCGATCGCCGCCCCGGGCCGGGTGGTCTGGGCCTTCGGCGAGATCCCCGACGGACTCGCCGAGGACATCGCGGCGACCGGGGCGGCGTTCATCCACAGCCGGACCAACGGCGTACACGCGGTGATCGGCGGTTGGGCCGCCGGTCGCCCCCCACTGGACCCGATGGCGGACCTGATCCTGGCCCAGCGCTTCGCGGTCGCCCTGGCGACCGGACGCGGGCTCGACCCGGACGCGCCCCGACACCTCAGCCGGTCCGTGGTGCTCGCGTGACCGACCCCGCCGCGGCCCCCGGCACCCTCGCCGGGTCCGGCACCGCCTCGGACCGGCAGGCGGCCGGCGACGTGGTCGTCGCGCTCGACGTCGGCGGGACCGGGATGAAGTGCGCCCTGGTCCGGCCGGACGGCACCAGCGTGCACACCGAACGGCACCACACCCGGGCCGAACGCGGCCCGGCCGCCGTCGTGGCGAGCATCCTCGACATCGCCGAGGGCCTCGCGGACAAGGCCCGGGCCGACGGCCTGACCCCGCTCGCGGTCGGCGTGGCGGTACCCGGGGTGGTCGACGAGTCGACCGGAACGGCGGCCTGGTCGGCCAACCTCGGCTTCCGGGACGTACCCCTGCGGGAACTGGTCGGCACGCGGCTCGGCCTGCCGACGGCGCTCGGCCACGACGTGCGGGTCGGCGGGATCGCCGAGGCCCGGCTCGGCGCCGGACGCGACACCCGACACGTGCTCTTCGTCGCCATCGGCACCGGCATCGCCGCCGCCCACGTGGTCGCCGGAGCGGCCGCCGCCGGCGCGCACGGCGCCGCCGGGGAACTCGGCCACATCGTCGTCCGGCCCGACGGCCCCCGCTGCGGCTGCGGCGGCCACGGCTGCCTGGAGGCGGTCGCCTCGGCCGCCTCGGTCGGTCGGCGCTACACCACCCTGACCGGGACACCGGCGACCGCCGCCGAGGTGGTCAGCCGGGCCGCCGACGGCGAGGAGGCCGCCGGTCAGGTGTGGCGGGAGACGATCGACGCCCTCGCCGACGGGCTGGCCATCGCCCAGGCCCTGTACGACACTGAGGTGGTCGTCCTCGGCGGCGGGCTGGCCGAGGCCGGCACCGGACTGCTCGACCCGCTCGGGGTCGCGCTCCGGCGGCGGCTGACCTTCCAGACCGAGCCCCGGCTGGTCCGCGCGGCGCTCGGCGACGAGGCTGGTTGCCTCGGCGCCGCCCTGCTCGCCCTCGACCGCCTGCCGGTGCCGTGACCGGGCGCGGTGGGCGTGCCGGACAGTAGAGTCGCCCGGCACGGCGACGACGAGTACCGCGAGGAGGCGACGTGACCGTACGCGTCAGTGGGAAAGTGGTGACCCCGACCGGCGTGATCCGGCAGGGGTGCGTGGAACTCGACGGAGACCGGATCACCGCCGTCGCCGAATACCCGTCGATCCGGGACGGCCACTGGATCGTCCCCGGTTTCGTGGACATCCACACCCACGGCGGCGGCGGGCACACCTTCACCACCGGTGACGCCGACGCGGCCCGCAGCGCCGCCGCCTTCCACCTGGGTCACGGCACCACCACCCTGCTGGCCAGTCTGGTCTCCTCGCCGTACCAGCTGATGCGGGACGCCACCGAGGCGTACGCGCCGCTGGTCAAGGAAGGGGTGCTGGCCGGCGTCCACTACGAGGGGCCGTACCTGTCGGCGGTGCGCTGCGGGGCACAGAACCCCGACTTCCTCCGCGACCCGTCGGTCGACGAACTCTCCGAACTGCTCGCCCTCGGCGGCGGCACGGTCCGGATGGTCACCCTCGCCCCGGAACTGCCCGGCGCGCTGGCCGCGATCGAGTTGCTCGTCTCGCATCGGGTGGTGGCGGCGATCGGCCACACCGACGCGACGTACGAGCAGACCGGGGCCGGGATCATCGCCGGCGCGACCGTCGCGACCCACCTGTTCAACGGCATGCGCGGCCCGCACCACCGCGAGCCGGGGCCGGTCTTCGCCCTGCTCGGCTCGCCGAACGTGGTCTGTGAACTGGTCGCCGACGGGGTGCACCTGCACCAGGGCGCGCTCGCCTTCGCCGCCGGGGTCGCCGGCCCGGACCGGGCCGCGTTGATCACCGACGCGATGGCGGCCGCCGGGATGCCGGACGGCGGGTACGAACTCGGCGGGCAGCCGGTGGTGGTCAGCGACGGCGTCGTCCGGCTCGCGGGCGTCGACGGCACACCGGGCGCGATCGCCGGTAGCACCCTGACCATGGACGCCGCGCTGCGCCACACGCTCGCGGCCGGAGTCTCCATCGTGGACGCCTGCCGGATGGCCGCCACCACGCCGGCCCGGGCGATCGGGCTCGGCGAACGGGTCGGCTCACTGACGCCCGGCCTGCGCGCCGACCTGGTGGTGCTGGACGACAACCTCAACGTGGTCCGGGTGATGCGCGCCGGCACCTGGCTCGACCGGTAGGCGTCGCCCGCCGTTCGCGGTGCGCCCGGCCGCCGACGGTGTCGGCCCGGTCCGGTACGGTCCCCCGGACGACCGGGGAGGAACGCCATGAATGTCGACCCCACCAGGAATCTGGTGGTCTTCCTGCTGCGGCGCGGCGAGGGGGAGCACGTGATAGCCGACGCGCCGACCCGGGACGAGGACTGTGTCCGGCAGGCCTGGGAGATCGTCGCGGCCCGGGACGGCGTGCGCCCCGACGAGGTCGTCGCCCTGCACACCGAGTGGGCGACGACGGACGCCGACGCCCGCTTCATCGGTGAGTTCTTCCCGCAGGCCCAGGTCACCCACAACTTCGACCGTCCGGAGCCGGACGGCTGGGACCGGGCCTTCGCCGAGGTACGCGAGATCATGCGCCGGGCGCACGAGGAGCAGCTGGCGGCGGAGACCTCGGACCGGGTACGGCACGCCGAGGAGAACGGCGAACTGCTGCCGGTGCTGTGGAGCGCCACCTCGCCCCGGGCCGAGCTGCTCCGCTCCCTGCCCCACCAGACGCTGGTGCCGGGCCGGTTGTTCGTCGCACTGGCCATGGTGGCCCCGACACCGCGCGGCACACTCGGGATGAGCCACCTGACCCACGACACCCGTCAGCGGATCGGGGAGCCGCCGGTCGCCGACCTGTTCGAGGAGGCGTACGGCTCGCTCAGCCGGGGCCTGCGGATCGACGGGCGCGAGTCGGAGAAGGGCCATCTGCTCACCCTGCACCGGGAGGGTTCGTTGGCCGCCTCGGCGGTGGCGCTGCCCGGTTTTGTCGAACGGATGATGGAGCTGCTCGGCACCGACCGGCTCGTCGTGGGACTGCCCTGTCCGGACGACCTGATCGTCGCCGGGGCGGACTCGGGCTGGGCGGCCGACGTCGGGGACATGATCCTCTCCTCGCCGTACCCGACCACCGAACTGGTGCCGTCGGTGCTGCTGGTCGACCGGGACGGGATCCAGCTCGTCGCCGAACGCGGTTAGCACCGCGGACGGCGGCCAGCGGGCGTACCGACCGGACGGGACCGACGTCCGGGAAGCCGGTACCCGACCCGGACCGTCCGACACGTGGCACGGCGGATTTCCCGTCGCGACGGCCGGCGGTCGGCTGGGTAGGATTTGCTCCCCGCCCGTACCGGGCGGCGCATGCTCAACCCGGTCGGACCGAGCAGAGGCAGAGATGGGCCATCCAGAGCCGCCGTACCAGCAGCAACCCGCAGCGCCGGGCACCCCGCCCACGTCCGGACCGCCGCTGCCACCACAGCCCGGGTACGGCCAACCGCCGGTCCCGCCGCCCGGCTACGGCCCGCCACCGGGCTCCCCTCCGGGGTACCCGCAGCAGCCGGGGCAGGCCGCACAGCCCGGCTACCCGGGACAGTCCGGCTATCCACAGCAGCCCGGCTATCCACAGCAGCCGGAGCACGGTCAGCAGCCGGGCTATCCCACACAGCCCGGCTATCCACAGCAGCCGGAGCACGGCCAGCAGCCGGGTTATCCGCCGGCCGGCTACGGCCAGCCCGCCGCCGCGCCCGGTTACGGCCAGCCGGCGCAGCCGTACCCGGGGCATCCGCAGCCACCGCCACCGGCGAAGGGCCGGCGGACCGGTCTGATCATCGCGCTCGTCGGTGGTGGGCTCGCCCTGGTGCTCCTCGCCGCCTGCGGCATCGGCGGCTTCCTCTGGTACCAGCAGCGTGAGGACGGCGCCGACATGTCGGCGTTGGTGAACTACCGCGAGACCACCCCGGAGGCGCTCTCCCCCGACCACACCGATGGCCTGATCACCTACCCGATGTCGCCACCGGCCGGCGGACCGCACTACGTCCGGTGGCAGAACTGCAACGGTGACGTCTATCCGGCACCGATCACCAACGGCAATGCGGTGCACAGCCTGGAGCACGGCGCCGTGTGGATCACGTACCGGCTGGAGCTGTCGACACCCGAGGTGGAGAAGCTCGCCGAACGGGTGACCGGCCAGGAGTACATGATGCTCAGTCCGTACCCCGGCCAGACACCCCGCATCTCGTTGCAGGCATGGGGTTACCAGCTCGCCGTCGAGAGCCCCGACGACCCGGCGATCGACGAGTTCATCCGGCGCTACCGGATCACCGCGTCGCTTGAGCCCGGCGCGCCGTGCGGCGGTGGCATCACCAGCACGGCCCGCTGAACCACCGAGCCGTCAGCTCGCCCCGGCGGCTACGGCAGCCAGTCCCGGGTGGACCGGTGGCGGCCCAGGCCGACCGCCGCGAACTCGTCGTGGTGGCCGGCCCGATCCACGCCGAGCCTCCTGAGCACCTGGGAGATGGGACTGCCGGCCGCCGGGACCGGTTGGCCCTCGGCCACCGAGAGCGGTCCGAGCGCCAACCGCCCGTCGGCCCACAGCACCGCCTGCTGGCTGCCGGTACCACCGAAGTAGTCGGCCTCCACGTAACTCACCGGCGCGGTCACCGACCAGCCGGCGAGCGTACGGTCGAAGCCGCCGGGCAGCTTCCAGAAGCCCAACGGCCGGTCGGCGGTCCCTCCCGGACCGCGTCGAAGAGCTCCTTGGTCATCGGCACCATCGCCAGCCCCTGCGCCAACGACACGACAACGGCTTCCGGCTGCCCGGTCACCGCGTTCCGGAGCAGGACGTCCGGCCCGATGACCGCCTGGAGGACGTACATCGACATTCCTCTCCGCCGACGGTCGACGCCGAATCAGTCGTCGTCCGCCTCGTCCCAGTCGAGATCCTCGTCGTCGATGCCGTGCTCCGCCATCACCTCGGTGGCCTCGCTGTCCCGGCCCTGCGCGCGCAACGCCCTGGCCAGTACGATGCCGCCTTCCCACGAGTCCGGCTCAAGCTCCAGCAGCGCCCTCGCCTCGGCTTCGGCATCCGCCGGCCGGTTCGCCCGCAGCAGCAGCCGGCCCCGGGCGGCCCGCAGATCCTCGACCTCATCCACGCCCGGTCCGTCGTCCTCGATCAGGGCCAGCGCCTGGTCCAGGCGGGCGATCGCGTCATCGAACCGATCCACCCGGGCCAGCAGCTGGGCGGCGATCTCGTGGACGGTCACCAACTCGGCCAGTGGTACGTCCGGAAGCGAGCCCCGCAGGGCGTCGATCCGGTCCAGTACGGCCAGGTCGGGCTCGACGGACGGCTGCCGCACCAGCATGATGAGCGCCTTGCGCAGGGTACGGAACTCGCCCGCGCCCGGATCGTCGACGCCCGCCGGTGGTACGGACACCCCGGCAGCGGTGCTCGGAGTCTCCGACGCTCCGACGGCGGCGGCCGGCGTCCCGGCGGGCACAGCGGACAGCGTCCCGGCGGGCACAGCGGCCGGCGTTGC
Source organism: Plantactinospora sonchi (assembly GCF_036422035.1). Lineage (NCBI taxonomy): Bacteria > Bacillati > Actinomycetota > Actinomycetes > Micromonosporales > Micromonosporaceae > Plantactinospora > Plantactinospora sonchi. The sequence goes on along the minus strand of NZ_JAZGQK010000009.1, from coordinate 20,126 downwards.
CGGGGCCGATCCGGCGGCCCGGGCCCGGTACCGGTCGGCGGCGGCGAGCAGCCAGCCCACCGCCTGCGGGCCCTCGACCGCGTCGGCGGCCTGCTCCAGCAGCACCTCCGACGACGGGGCCTCCGTCGGCAGCCGCTCGGCCGCCAGCAGCGCGGTGACCTGGGTGGCGGCATCCTCACGATGCAGGTACCGCCGCGTCGAGTAGAGCTGGAAGAGCAGGTAACGGCAGCTCAGCACCTCCTCTGACAGGCCCGCCCGGTCGAGGGCGCGCAGCGCCTCCTCCGCCGCCTCCGCCGCGTCCCGCCACTGGCCGGCGTCCCGGAGTGCCCGCGCCACCGCCAGTTGGGTCCGGGCGGCGCCACCGACGTCTCCGGCAGCGGCCTGCTCGGCGAGCCGGCCCAACAGCGCGTCGACCGTCGCCCGCCCCTTCTCCCGCCGGTCGTCCGGTCGCCGGCCGGCGAGCACCGTCAGCGGCAGTTGGCCGACCAGCGGCGGCGCGGAGATCCGCGCCTCGACCCGACCGCCCTGGTGGTTGTTGCCGTTGCGGGCGTCGAACCTGGCGGCCAGTTCCCGGGCGTGCGTGGCGAGCTCGTCGGCCAGCTCGTCGACCCGGGACTCCCAGCGCCGCGCCCCGTCCTCCGAGCGCCGCCGTACCGTCCGGTCACCCTGCCCGGTCGCCTGGAGTCGGCCGAGCACCTGCGCCGCCGCCGAGGCGAACTCCATCGCCGCGTACGGCGACGAGGGCCGCTCCAGCCAACCCAGGTGCCGTTCGATGATGTCGAGGCCACGTACCTCGTTGCCGGTCAGACCGCAGAAGAGCAGATACTGCCCGAGGTTGTCGAGATGGTGCCGGTCGCCCCGGGCCCGGGCGTACCCGTTCCGGAACGCCTCCACCGCGTCGTCGTACCGGCCGGTGTGCAGCATCGGCGGCAGCAGTTCGGCGAGCATCCACTGTGGCTGTTCGGTGCAGCCACCGTTCTTGAACGGCGCGCCGACCGTGATCGCCTCCTCGTACCGGCCGAGGGAGACGAGGTGGCGCACCTGTCCCGACGGTACGCAGGCGTGGCAGTCGGAGAGGCTGTCGCGGGGCGCGGTGAGCATCCGGTCGTACCACTGCTCGGCGGCGGTCAGGTCGCCGACGTGGTGGGCCACCAGCCACCGGTGCTGGTAGACGGCGTGCAGGCTGTGTCCGCCGAGCCGGTAGCGGCGCTCCATGTCGTCGAGCACCGCCATGGTGCGCTCCAGCGGGATGTCCGGAAACTGGGGCAGTGACCAGACCACCCACTTGAAGTTCCAGAGCAGCGACCGCTCATGGTGGCCGACGCTCTCCGGGTGGCGGTCCAGGTGCGCCAGACACCAGGAGAAGGCGAGGAAGAGCCGGGCCGGGTCGCCGCCGTGATGGAAGTCGCTCATCGCGCTCATCCGGGCGTTGAACCCGAACTCGGTGTTGCCGGCCGCGTCGGCGTGCCGGAACACCGCGTCCAGCGCGGCGAACCGGGCGGCGCCCCGGGGCAGCGTGTGGGCCTGCTGGAGCATCCGCTGCAGGTCGCGCTCCGAGGTGGTCACCGGCCCTCCCCGGTGGGCTCGTCCCGATCCACGACCGGCCCAGGGCTGGTGCCGGCCGGACCGGCGCCCCCGCCCATCGCCCGGCCGAGAAGCCCGAGGAACGACTGGTTGAGCGCGGCGGTGTCGACCGGGCGCAACGGCTGGTGGCCGAGGAGCAGCGCCTGGACGTACAGCCCCTCGACCGCGAGCACGGTCAGCTCCTCGTCACCGATCCCGACCGCCTGCCGGACCAGCGGGTTGCGGTGGTTGAGGACGAGCCTCGGCCGTTCGTCGTGCCCGACGGTGAACGACCCGAGAATCGACGCCCAGGTCTCGTCCGCCGCCTCCTGCTGCCCGTGCCGCAGGTCCATCCGCAGCCCGGTGTCGCCGTCGAGCAGGTAGAGAGCCGGGAGGCTGACCGGGTCGAACGCGTTCACCTGGACCTCGACCCCGAACCGGTCGAGGGTGCGCTGCGCGGTGGCCAGGAACGGCCGTACGGCCGACGCGGCGGCCGGGTCCAGCGGCTCCAGTTCCGCGGCGAGGTCGGTGGAACTGAGCGCCTCCACCCGGATCGACGGGTCGACGTCGGGCAGCCGTGCGACCAGGGCGGAATCGTAGACGTACCCGGCGTTGACCACCGGGATCGACTGGGCCGCGGCGACCGAGGCGATCTGCCGGAACTCGTCCACCGACGGGCTGTACCGGACGGTGCCGTACCGGTCCCGGAACTCGGCCAGGGTCAGCGGACCCTGGTTGGTCTCGAACGGCCACCACTGGTCGAGCAGGCGGAGCATCTCGTCGTCGTGCACCGCCAGCGCCTTCACCCCGAGGTGGTGGATCCGGAGGAACTCGGCGAGTTGTCCGGAGTCGCCGCGCCCCAACCGGGTCAGCCAACCGCGCAGCCGGTCGCCGAGGACGTCACGTACCTCGGTCAGCAGCGAGTCCTCGTAGAGCGCCTCCCGGCTGGCGGTCGGACGCAGCTCGCTGGTGTCGACCACGCAGCGGACGAAGAACGCCCACTCCGGCAGCAGGCCCTCGATGCTCTCGGAGAGCAGCATCTGCTTGAGGTAGACCCGGTGCGCCACCCGGGTCGCCGGGTTCGCCGGGGCCGGGAGGACAAACGCCACCCCGCGCAGGCCCGCCTCCGGCACCGCCAGGTCGACGGTGGCGAACGGCGAGAACCCGAAGACCTCCCGGCAGTAGTTCTCCAGCCGGGCCCGGCGCGACGGGCCGCTCTCCGCCGGGACGTCGTCCCAGGGGGCGGGTCCGCCGGTGACCAGGGTGTCGCCGACCCGTACCGGGACCGGCAGCATCGAGCCGTAGAGGGTGGCGAGCCGGCGTACCGTCTCGGTGCCGAGCCAGTGCTCCATGTCTCGGCGGGGTGCCAGGGTGACCGTGGTGCCGGGCTCGGGGCGCTGCCGGTCGGCGGGAGCGAGCCTGACCTCGTACCGGCCGTCGGCGTACCCGGTCCACTCCACGGTGGGTTCGTCGCCGTGCCGGGTCCAGACCCGGATCTCGTCCGCGACCATGAAGCAGGAGAGCAGGCCGATGCCGAACTGGCCGAGGAACTCCTGCCGGGCGAATCCGAAGTCGTCGCGTTTGGAGCTGCGGCCGATCGTGGCGAGCAACTCGTGCACCTGCGACTCGGTCAACCCGATGCCGGGGTCGTGGATCCGCAGCGTGCCGTCACCGGTCGACTCCGCCGGCTCGATCCGGACCCCGTCGGACACGTCCCCGCCAACGGCCCGCCGCGCGGTCATCGCGTCGACGGCGTTCTGCAACAGCTCGCGTACGTAGACCTGCGGGCTGGCGTACAGGTGGTGACTGAGCAGGTCGACGATGCCGCGCAGATCAACGTGGAACGTGTAGCCCACCGGTGTTCTCTCCCCCGTGCCGCTTCCGTTGGGCATGGACCGTACCGGTCGGGGCCGACATCCGGTACCAGGTTGTCGGCGCCCGGCGGCGCCTGCCGGGGCTGAGGTGTCAGGAAGGGGCCCTTCTACAACAGAAAGCGATGACAGGGGGCCCTTCCTTACCTCCGGAGGAGGTAGGCGAGGGCGCCGACGGCGAGGACGCCGACGCCGGCCAACACGCTGCCGAGCGGCAGGGCCAGCACCAGCAGCAGGCAGCCGACCAGGCCGAGCGCGGCGAGCGACCGGACCGGCAGCCGGCGGTCCGGGTCAGGCCCGAGGGTGAGGGCGGCGGCGTTGGTGATCGCGTAGTAGACCAGCACGGTGCAGCTGGAGAAGCCGATCGCGTGCCGGATGTCGCCGAGCGCGACCACCACGGTCACCACGGCGGCGACCGCGATCTCGGCCCGGTGCGGCACCCGGTGGCGGGGGTGCACGGCGGCGAGCACCCCGGGCAGGTCGTGCCGCCGGGCCATCGCCAGCACCGTCCGGCCGACCCCGGCGATCAGGGCCAGGAGTACGCCGACGACCGCGATCGTGGCCCCGGCCCGGACCACCCGGTCGAGTCCGGTCAGCCCGGTCGCCTCGACCACGTCGGCCAGTGGCGCGGTCGAGGTGGCGAGCCGGGCCGGGCCGAGCACCGCCAGGGTGACCACCGCGAGGGCGAGGTACGTCAGCAGCACCAGGCCGAGGGCGAGCGGCACCGCCCGGGGGATGGTGCGCTCCGGTTCGCGTACCTCCTCGCCGAGCGTGGCGATCCGGGCGTAACCGGCGAAGGCGAAGAAGAGCAGTCCGGCGGCGGTGAGCAGGCCGACCGGGACCAGCCCGTGGTCGATCGACCCGGCGCCGCCGGTCGGTTCGGCGATCCGGGCCGCCCCGAACTCCCCGCCGAACAGCCCCACCGCCGCGACCAGGAGCAGCACCGTCACGGTGACGGCGACCAGCCAGCGGGTGGCCCGGGCGGTCTTCTGCACGCCGCGCAGGTTGACCACGGTCAGCGCCAGCACGGCGGCCACCGCCACCGGTCGGGCGTGTCCGGGCCAGAGGTACGCCCCGATGGTCAGCGCCATCGCCGCGCAGCTCGCGGTCTTGCCGACGACAAAACCCCAGCCGGCGACAAAACCGGCGAACGGGCCGAGCCGCTCGCGCCCGTAGACGTAGGTGCCGCCGGATTCCGGGTAGCGGGCGGCGAGCCGGGCCGAACTGGTCGCGTTGCAGTACGCGACGAAGCCGGCGACCGCGAGCGCGACGAGCAGGCCCGCTCCGCTGCCGGCAGCGGCGGTGGCCGGGGCGAAGACCACGAAGACCCCGGCGCCGAGCATCGAGCCGAGGCCGATGATCACCGCGTCGGTCACACCCAACCTGCGGGCAAGCTGTTCCACGGAGCGTGACCCTAGCCGGGTCGGATGAACAGCGGGCGTCAGTCGTCGGCGGTGAGGCCGGCGGGCCGGTGCACCCCGCCGGGCAGCGGAGGCACGGGCAGGTCGTCCCAGGGCACCCGGGTGAGCAGGCGTCCCAGCAGCAGGCCGAGCAGCAGGCCGGCGATCGAGTCGGTGATCCAGTGCCAGCCGAGGTAGGTGGTGGTGCAGAAGACGATCGCGGGCGGAACGACCCGGATGGTCCGGTACAGCGCGGGCGGGGCGTCCGGCCGGCCGAAGGTCCGCAGCAGCGCGGCGACCAGTACCGCCATCGCCGCGTACCAGACGATCGCGTTCGCGACGTGCCCGGACGGGTACGACAGGTCCCACTCGTTGGCCGGCAGCGTGTTGAAGAGTCGGACCGACTCCTCGGGCGGCAGCTTCGAGCTGGGCGCCGCCCGGTCGGTCAGGATCTTCACCGGGCCGACCACGAACGAGGTGAGCGCGAACGCGCCGATCCCGACCAGCAGCGGCCGGATCGACCGGGTCCGGAGCATGACGAGTGCCGCCAGCCCGAAGGTGATCGGCATCAGGAACCAGCCGCCCTGGCCGAGCGAGTTCAGGACCCTCGTCACCCAGTACGCCGACTCCGGTCGGTGCGCGTTGGCCCAGGACCGGACCGCGAGGTCGAGGTCGTGCAGCTGCCCGGCGGCGAGCGCGGCGGTGAGTCCGATCACCGCCGCGAGCAGCAGCCCGTCGAACCACCAGCCGGCCGGGCTGACCGGACGCAGCCGCAGCGGCCGCCGTACCGTCGTGGTTTCCCGCATCCGACCACGCTACCGGGCGGACGCCCGGCGCCCGGGACGGCGCCGGCGGTGTGTGCCCAACCACGTGGGGAGGCGGTGGGCGGCGCGGACCGGCATGCTTGATACCCGTGCGGATCACTTCGGCTCTCGTCGACCCGGCGTTGCTCGACCTTCCCTGGTCGACACCGCTGGAGCAGTGGCCCGCCGACCAACTGGTGGCGCTGCCGCAGGGTATTTCCCGGCACATCGTCCGGTTCGTCCGCCTGGCCGGCACCGTGTACGCGGTCAAGGAGACCGGCGAGCGGGTCGCCGAGCGGGAGTACGACCTGCTCCGTGCCCTGGAGCGGATCGACTTCCCGAGTGTCGAGGCGGTGGCCATCGTCGCCGACCGGCACAGCCGGGACGGCGAGCCGCTCGACCCGGTGTTGATCACCCGGCATCTGCAGTTCTCCCTCCCCTACCGGGCGCTGTTCTCGCACACGCTGCGCCCGGAGACGATGACCCGGCTGCTCGACGCGCTGGCCGCGCTGCTGGTCCGGATGCACCTAACCGGTTTCTTCTGGGGTGACTGTTCGCTCTCCAACACCCTGTTCCGGCGGGACGCCGGGGCCTTCGCGGCGTACCTGGTCGACGCCGAGACCGGCATGCTGCACCGGCAGCTCTCCAACGGGCAGCGGAACGAGGACCTGGAGATCGCCCGGGTCAACATCTTCGGCGAGGCGCTGGACCTGGAGGCCGCCGGACTGCTGCACGACGCGATCGACCCGGAGACGGTCTCCGAGGAGGTCGTCCAGCGGTACGAGCGGCTGTGGCACGAGATCACCTACGAGCAGCAGATCGAGCGGGAGGCCCGGCACGACATCGAGGGCCGGATCCGCCGGCTCAACGAGCTCGGCTTCGACGTCGCCGAGGTGGCGATGTCGATGGTGGACAACGGGCGCTACCTGGTCCGGCCGAAGGTGGTCGACGCCGGTTACCACACCCGGCGGCTGCTCCGGCTGACCGGGCTGGACGCCGAGGAGAACCAGGCCCGTCGACTGCTGAACGACCTGGACACCTACCGGGCGGAGAGCGACCTCACCGACGAGCAGCAGGCGGCGCACCGCTGGCTGACCGAGGTCTTCGAGCCGGTGGTCCGGGCCGTGCCGACGCACCTGCGGGGCAAGCTCGAACCGGCCGAACTCTTCGTGCAGATCATCGAGCACCGCTGGCGGCTCTCCGAGCAGGCGGGCCGGGACCTTGGACTGGCGCCGGCCGTGCAGTCGTTCCTTTCCGACGTGCTGGTGCACCGGCCGGACGAGCAGGCCGTGCTCGGCGTCGAGGTCGGCTGAGCGGCGGTTCGCCGTCGACGTGGCCGGTGGCGTACGTCGACGGCCGGTTCAGCAGGGCTCGACCCGGTACAGCCGCTGCTGACCGTAGGTGAGCAGCGGCAGGCCGATGATCGGGGTCGGCTCGTACCAACTGCGGGCAGCGCGGTCGGGCCTGGGGACGCGTCGCCGCCGACGGGGCAGGTCGAGGGAGCGCAGTCGGGCCCGTACGACGTCTTCGGTGCTCCGGCCGCGGATCGTGCGGCCGATCTCGGCGGCGATGGCCGCCAGGCGGTGCATGTGAGTCGACAGGTTCATCCGGACCTCCTCGGGGGATGATGACGATCCCAGTATGACGACATCTGTCCACAGGAAACAACATCTGAGACCGGCAACCGGTCGGCGGCGGGTCAGCGCAGGGGGCTCCACCTCGTACCACCGCTGTGGGACCGACGGCTCTAGGCTGGCCGGACCATGGTGACCTTTCGCAGCCGTACCGTGCGGTTCGGCTATCTGCTGACCGCCACCCTGCTGGTCCTGCTGGCCGGCGCCGCCGTCGCCTCCGGCATCCGCGGCTGGCGCGGGTCGCGGTCACCATCGATCTGGACGCCGGAGTTCACCGCCCGGGACGGGCTGCTGCTGGCCGGGTTCGCCGTGCTGTGCCTCGTGCTGGCCGTGCTCTGTTGGCTGGCCTCCCGACAACGTCTCGACGTCGACGAGACCGGCATCAGCTGGGTCGGTCCGCGCGGACGTCACCGGTTGGACTGGGCCGAGATCGGCCACGTCGACGTGCTGATCGGCGTCCGCAACGGACAGGTCCGGGTGCGTGCCGACCGTCGGGTGTACGTCGTCTTCGGCACCGTCGGGCCGTTGTTCGGTACGGCCTTCGGCGAGCGGCGGTTGACCAGGGTGGTGTCCCGTCCCCCCGAGACCGCCGCCCGGGAGATCCGGGAGGTCTACGACGCCCTGGTCGCCGGCCGTCTCCGGCACGGGTCCGACCAGGACACGGTCCACGACCAGCAGAGCGGTGGACCAGGCCGGCAGGGCGGTGGACCAGGCCGGCAGGGCACCGTGCCGGACGGGCGGGGCGGGAAGCCGGATCAGGAGGGTGTCGACGGGCGCCGGGCGGGTGGGATCGACTGACCCCGCCGGCCGGACCGACCGGCCTTACCGGACGGAAGCGCCCGGGACACGGTCGGCACCGGCTCGTCCGGCCGGTACGGCGGTGACGGGGGCGGGCTACTCGCCTCGCGGAGCAGCCGGTTGAGCCCGGCACGACGGACCACCACGGTCAGCCGGTCACCGGGGCGGAGCTGGTGCTCCGGCGGGACCGTCCACTCGATCCGACCCTGCCCGGCCCGGGTCAGCGCGATCACCCGGATCCCGGCGGCCGCACCGACCGACCGCAGTTCCCGGCCGGCGAGCGACGAGCCGGCGGCGACCGGCACCTCCGCCACCAGCAACGCGTGCCGGTCGACCGGGATCGTGGCGATCACCGCCCGGTTCAGCAGCGCCGCCGCGAAGGAGGGCGCGGCGAGGTACGACACGCTGCGGGAGACGTCGATCGCGAACGTCTTCTGGATGCGCTGGGCGAAGTCGCCGTCGTAGAGCCGGAGCACCACCCGCAGGTCGGGGCGGGCCGTCCGGGCGTTCAGTGCCGCCTGCAGGTTGCTGACGTCGTCGGTGGAGACGACGACCAGCGCCTGACAGCCCGCCACCGAGGCGGTCTCCAGCGTCTCCTCCCGGGCCGCGTCCCCGATGATCAGCGGTACGTTGAGCCGTCGGGCGACCGCCGTCCCCCGGGCCTCCGGGTCCTTGTCGATCGCGACCACGTCGATCCCGAGGTCGTGGAGCTGGTACATCACCCGGGTACCGACGTTGCCGAGCCCGACCACGATCACGTGTCCGCTGCGCTCGCTCGGCAGCACGCCGGCGTCCAGGGCGAGTCGGGCCTTGACGATCCCGTCCACCACGGCGGCGGTGATCAGCGGGATCAACGCCAGCCCGGCGATGTTCAGCACCACCTGGAGGACCTGCGCCGCCGCGCTCTTGTCGAGGTCCGGGTCGGCCCCGACGACGGTGGTGACCAGGGTCAGGTAGAGGGCGTTGCCGATGCTCTGGTGTTCGATATAGCGGAGCAGGAAGCCGAGGACCAGCACCACGCCGAGCACCACCAGCGTGGCGATGCCGATCTTGCGGGTGGCGAACGAGCGTACCGCCCGGAGCAGTACCGACTTCCGGCGCCGCCGACGGCGCCGCATCCACTGTGACCGCCGCTGGTCGGCCAGGTCGGCGCCGTTCTGCCCGGCCGCCGCCGCCAGCACCAGGTCGGCGATGGCCGGGTCGGCCGGCAGCACCACCGGATGGTTCGGGTCGTGGGTGTCGGCGAGCGCGCAGACCACCTGGTCCGGGTGGACCTCGGCACGCGGGGCGACGTACAGGGTCCGGCCGCCGTACCGGAAGTACGTCGGCGCGACCTCGCCGAGCGCCGCCGCGACGAACGCGGGAGCCGCCATCGACGCGTCGGAGAGTACGGCCGCGTCCGCGAAGAGCTGACGGATCTTGTAACCGAGGCTCATGTTGAACATCCGTAGCACCAGCCGGAGTTCGGGCTCGACCTCCTGCGCGCAGAGCGCCGCGTCGATGTTGCCGACGTCGTCCTGGTGCAGCAGGGCCAGCCCGGCCGCCCCGACCAGGCCCGCCGCCCGGAACGTCACCTCGTCCAGCCGGTCTGCCCGGATCAGTCGTACGCCGCGGATCGCCCGGAGGTCGGGGCCGCCGTCGCGGTGCCGCAGGTGCGGGACGATGACGGTCACCCGGATGTTGGCACCGTTCGGGTCGTTGCCCAGCAGCTCCTGGACGAGTTGGACAACAAGGGCGTCCCGGCCGCAGACCACGTAGTGCGGGCGGGTGTCCCCGACCGGTCGCAGGCCGTCCCGGAGTCTGGTCTCGAACGCCCGTCGGGCCTTTGTCCGCCAGAGATCCGCCATGTCCGGATCGTAGTCAGCACGATCATTCGGCGGGACCCCTGACGATCATGGGCCGGCAGGGCAGCCGGCAGGCGGAACCGGGCCGGCCGACATGGCAGCCGTGGTTAGGGGGTAGTCGCGCCAGGTGCAGACGTTCCTGCCGTACCCGGACTTCCGGCGCAGTGCCCGGAGCCTCGACCAGCGGCGGCTCGGCAAGCAGCGGGTCGAGGCGCTGCAGGTGCTGCGCGGGCTGACCCGCCCCGGGTACGGCTGGCGGCACCACCCGGCGGTGAAGATGTGGGCCGGCTACGAGGAGGCGCTGGTCCGGTACGGGCTCGACATCTGCGACGAGTGGTGCTCGACCGGCCGGGCGGACACCTGCGCCGGCACGCTCGTCGCCGACCTCGCCGCCGGTTGCGGCCTGACCGAGGTACGACAGCAGGACGCACTCGCCGACGCGGGCGAGTTGCCGCCCTGGCTGGGCCGGGAGGACCTGCACCTGAGCCACCGCTCCTCACTGCTGCGCAAGGACCCCGTCCACTACCGGCCCATCTTCGGCGACGTCCCGCCCGACCTGCCGTACGTCTGGCCGGACTCGGACCGGCCGCCCCGCTGCCGGGACGACGCCGCCGCACCGACGACGCCACCGCCGTCCCCGCGATCCGGGTAGGCGGGCATGTCCGACCCGGTTGACGTACTGGTGGTGGGCGGCGGGGTCGCCGGCATCTCGGCGGCGGTGGTGCTCGCCGAACGCGGCGTACCGGTGACGGTCCTGGAGGGGCGTCCGACGCTCGGCGGGCGGCTCGGCAGCACGCCGGTCACCCTCGCCGACGGCACCGTGCAGCCGGTCGACCACGGCTTCCACGCGTTCTTCCGGCAGTACCACAACCTGCGGGCCGTGCTGCGCCGGATCGACCCGACGCTCGGCCTGCTGCGCCCGGTGCCCGGTTATCCGGCGCTGCACCGGACCTGGCCGGCGGAGGAGTTCGGCCGGCTGCCGGCCGCCCCGCCGTGGAACATGCTCGCCCTGCTGCTGCGCAGCCCCAGTTTCCGGCTGCGGGACCTGCGCCGGATGGACGGCCGGGCGGCGTTGCCCCTGCTGGCGTACCACCCGGAGCGGACCTTCGCCGAGCTGGACGGTACGACGGCGGCCGAACTGCTCGATTGGCTGCGGCTGCCGGACCGGGCGCGGGCGATGCTCTTCGAGGTCTTCTCGCACGCGTTCTTCAACCACGAGGCGGAGTTCTCCGCCGCCGAAATGGTCGCCAACTTCCACTTCTACTTCCTCGGCAACTCCGAGGGGCTGGGTTTCGACGCCCCGGACGCCGACTACGAGACGGCGATCTGGGCCCCGCTGGCTGGCCAGCTATGCCGACGCGGCACGGTCATCCACCGTGGAGCAAAGGTGGTGCGGGCCGGCCCGGAGCCGACCGGCTGGCGGGTGTCGACCGCCGACGGCGCCGTGCACCGGGCCCGGCACCTGCTGCTCGCGGTCGATCCGCCGGCCCTGGTCGAGCTGGTCGGAGGCTCGCCGGAGCTGGCCGCCACGGCACCCGTACTCGCCGGTCGGGTGGCCCGGCTCGGCGTCGGGCCGCCGTACGCGGTCGCCCGGTACTGGCTCGGCGGGGACGTGGCACCGGACCGGGCGATCTTCAGCAGCGTGTCGCGGGAGCAGACCCTGGACTCGGTGACGCTCTACCACCGGCAGGAGACGGCATCCCGCCGCTGGGCCGCCCACACCGGCGGGTCGGTGCTGGAACTGCACGCGTACGCCTGCCCGGACGGCGTGCCCGCGCCGGAGCTGGCCGAACGGATGCGCCGGGAGCTGGCCGGGCTCTGGCCGGAGGTGGCGACGCTGCCGGTACGTGACCTGCGGGCCCGGGTCGAGCGGCAGGCCCCGGCGTTCCGCCCCGGCGACCACGCCGAACGCCCCGGGGTGGTCACCGACGCGGACGGGCTCTGGCTGGCCGGCGACGGGATCGGCACCGACGTGCCGAGTGCGCTGCTGGAACGGGCTGCGGTGACGGGCATCCAGGCCGCGAACCAGATCCTGCGTCGGGTCGGCGCGCCCCCCGAACCGGTCCGGGCGATCCGCCGGTACGGTCTGCTCGCCCGCCGCCGTTGAACCGCCGGTGACGATGTTCCGTTCCGGCGGGAATTCGCCGTCGTTCGCCGGTGACCATGCTCCGGTGCGGTCAGGGTTCGCCGGCCGCGGCCCAGCCGACGGCGGCGAGGCAGAGCAGCAGCACGATGCCGCCCCGGCTGGTGGCGATCCGGGTCAACGCCCAGGCCACCTGCCGCATCCCGGGCAGGCTGGCCCGGGTCTTGTGGTAGTCGGCCCAGGCCCGCCGCGCCACCGCGTACGCGATGCCGACCACAACACCCAGTGTCACCCCGATCAGCAGGGTGGCGACGGGAAAGGGGCGTTCCACCAGGTCAGTGTGGTCCCCTGTGACCGCCGGCCACCATCACCCGATGTAGTGACACCGCCGGATGGATCACCCTGCGGCAGCCGGATCAGTTTTCCGGCAGTCGGGCGACGATGTGCCGGGCGATCTCGAACGAGCTGGTCGCGGCCGGCGACGGGGCGTTCAACACGTGCACCTGCCGGTCCGCCTCGACGATGAGGAAGTCGTCGACCAGGCTGCCGTCCGGACGGACCGCCTGGGCGCGTACCCCGGAACCGGCCGGCACGATGTCCGCGCCGGTCAGCTCGGGGACCAGCCGGGCCAGGCTGGCGGCGAAGCGTCGGCGGGACAGTGACCGAGCCACCTCGGTCCAGCCGTACCGGTGGTGTCGGCGGGCCAGTGCCCAGAGCCCGGGATAGCTGGCCTGCTCCCAGACGTCGCGCGGGCTGAACCGGCGCCACGAGTAGCCCTCCCGGGCGGTGGCGAGTACGGCGTTCGGCCCGGCGTGCACACTGCCGTCGATCATCCGGGTCAGGTGTACGCCGAGGAACGGGAACTGCGGGTCGGGTACCGGGTAGATCAGTCCGCGAACCAGGTCCCGACGGTCCGGGACAAGTTCGTGGTACTCGCCCCGGAACGGCACTATCCGCACCGGTGGGTCGACCCCGGCCAGCCGGGCCACCCGGTCGGCGTGCAGCCCGGCACAGTTGACCAGTACGTCGCCGGTCAGTTCACCCGCGTCGGTCGTCACCCGTACCTGGCGACCGGTGGCGTGTACCCCGGTGACCCGGGTGTTGAGCCGCAGCTCGGCACCGCCGTCGGCGAGCAGGTCCGCCAGTTTCCGGCAGACGGCGGCGAAGTCGACGATCCCGGTGGACTCGACCCGCAGCGCGGCGACCGCGGCGACGTGCGGCTCGTGGGCGGCGGCCTCGGCGGCGTCGACCAGGGTGACCGGCAGTCCGTTGGCGACGGCCCGCTGGTGGAGTTCGTGCAGTCGGGGCAGTTCGGCCGGCTCGGTCGCGACGATCAGCTTTCCGCAGGTGGCGTAGGGCAGTCCCTGCTCGGCGCAGAACCGCACCATCGACGCGCTGCCGGCCCGGCACAGGGTCGCCTTGAGGCTGCCCGGTCGGTAGTAGACGCCGGCGTGGATCACCCCGGAGTTGTGCCCGGTCTGGTGTGCCGCCCAGCCGGACTCCTTCTCCAGCACGGTGACCTGGTCGCCGGGTCGGTCGAGCCGGAGTCGGTGGGCCACCGCCAGGCCGACGATGCCGCCGCCCACGATCAGGTATCTGGTCACCAGCGCACCCCCACCCGATCACGTAGACGCCGATCGTAGAGGGACGTGCCCGCCGTCGTACGTCCTCCGGGTCGTCGTCCGGACCCCCGGAACCGCCGGCCCGAGGCGTCGAGTCCGAGACATATTGCCTGGTCAGAGCGAAATTGGCGGCTCGTCAGGGATGGCACTGTCGGGTTGACGACTGGCCGCTCCCCAGGGCCGGAGAACAGCACGAATATCAATGCTGTCTGGATCGCCCCAATTGAGAGAGTTTTTCGTGACCGGGAGGTCCCGATGCCGACCTACGCCCAGCTCCAGGCCGAAACGTGGTGGGGACGGGAGCTGACCACCCCCGAACTCGCCTGGCTCGGTGCCGAACTGTGCCGCCGTACCGGGCGGCCGCGGGGCGCCTTCGGGAACAAGGGCGACAACAACCACCTGCGGGGCGCCCACCGGTCGCAGGAATGGATCCTCAAGTCCCGGTACGCCACGTCCCGGACGTACACCGTGCAGACCGGGCTGACCGCGACCCAGGCCCGGCACATCGCGGGGGTGGACTTCACCCCCGGCTCGGCCGCCCAGATGGTCGCCCAGTGCAAACGCCTCTACGCCGCGCTCCGGGCCGGCCGGCTGGAAGAGGTGCGCGAGTTCTACGGCAACGTCGACGGGGACAAGGTCGTCGACGGCTGGGACAACGTCCGCGACCGGGCCGCCAGCAGCGACTCCAGCCACCTGTGGCACTGGCATCTGACCCTCGACCGACGGCACTGCGCCAACCGGCCACTGATGGAGCGGATCCTCGCGATCGCGCTCGGAGACCCGACGGAGGAAGACGTGGACGACGCGACCATAGACAAGATCGCGACCCGTACCAAGACGAAGGTGCTGGCCGACTCCGGGATCCAGCAGTTGCTGACCCGGGTGCAGCAGTTGACCGTCAGCCAGGCGGCGCTGCTGGACGCGGTGGGCCGGGACCCGACCGACGAGCAGGCGATCGTCGACGGCGTACTCTCCGGGCTCGGCGCCCGGAACCTGGACAGCGTCGCCGAGGCGCTCAGGACCGCGTTCGGGGACCGGGCGGCGGAACTGGCGGCGAAGCTGGGCACCCCGGCGAGTTGACGTGTGGGCGACCTGGCATCTCTGCTGCCGGCCGGCGGTTTCGGCGCCGTCGGTGTCGGCGGCCTGCTTGTCACGGTCGTGGCGTACCTGCTCAACGCCAACCGTGCTGATCGCAAGGAGTACCAGGAGGCGATCGACCGTGCGGAGCGGCGCGCGGACGACGCCGCCCGGCGTACCGACGCCGCCGAGCAGCGTGCCGAGGCGCTGCAACAGGCCGTCGACGAGGCCCGCCGCACCCGTCGGGCCGCCGAGGACCGGCTCGCCCTGCTCGAACGCGAGATGGCCCGCTACCGCCCGGAGAACTCGGCCTGAGCCCCCTGGGACGGACGCGCAGATGCCCGGGGCGGAGCTGGTCGTCACCGGGCTACGTCCCCGCGTACCCCGCCCGGGTCGCCCCGGACGGCCGGAGCGGCCGGCGGCTCTGGTGGAGGTCCGGCGATGACGGAGGCGGAGCGCACGGTCAGCGACGACACGGTGGAGTTCCGACGCCGGATGGACCGTCGGGTCCGGCGCCGGCTGATCATCGTGGTGGCGGCGACCGCGTTGCTCGCCGCCGCCGCCGGCTGGGGTTGGGCGAGCCTCGGCCGGCAGGCGGCCGTGGAGCAGCAGCGCGCGGACAGCGCGGTCTCCGGCGCGGAGCAGCTCTGTCAACAGGTACGCCAGCTCGGCGGCGAGTGTGTGGTGGATCCGGCGGACCTGCGGGGCGAACGGGGGCCGGCCGGACCGGCAGGGCCACCCGGCCCGCCGGGAGTGCCCGGACTGGACGGGCGCGACGGCCGACCCGGGGCGACCGGGCCGCCGGGGCCGGCCGGACCACCGGGAGCGACCGGGGCCAACGGCGAGCCGGGGGTACCCGGCGGGTCCGGGGCGGAGGGTCCGGCCGGACCGTCGGGTCCGGAGGGGCCACCCGGCCCCCCGGGTGAATCCGGTCCGCCGGGCGATCCCGGTCCGTCGGGGCCGGACTGCCCCACGGGTACGACGTTGCGCACGTTGGTCGTGGTGACGACGGAGGGGCCGGAGGAGATCGCCGCCTGCGTCACCACCGACGACACCCCGGACAACTGACCGGGGCCGATCCGTCGGAGGCCGCTACCGGCGTGCGCCGCCCTCGCGGAGTGTCTCGATCGCCGCGACCTTCTCCGCCGACGACGCCGTACCGTGCAGCACCGCGTCGATCGGGTCGCCGCCCTGACGCAGCGCCCTGATGATGATGACCTTGAGACTGTCCGGCCGGTCGAGCCCCAGCACCCAGTCGATGAGTTCCTCGGACCGCCCCGGGCCGCCGGGCTCCTCGCCGGTCGCCAGGTAGTCCTCGATCGCACCGGGCTGCCAGCCGAGCGCCTTCTCGACCTTGCCCAGCGAGAACGACTTCACCCGTACCCCGGCTTCGACGTTGCGCCAGGTGACCGGGCTCATCTTCGCCCGCGCCGCCACCCCGTCGATGGTCTCGCCCGCCTGGTGCCTCGCCTGCCGGACGAGTTGGCCGAGGCGGATCCGGCGGGTCGCCTCCTCGTTCGCCACTGGCCCCCCGTTCAATGTGGATCGTGGTCGTTTCGGGCCGGCCAAGGTTACCGAATCAAGCGCTGACAGGAACAGCAGGGAACATGTGCGGCGAAGCTCCCGACACCTTTTTCATCGACCCTCATGGATCGGGAGGAGCGATTCCGGCAAGCTTTGCCGCTGGAGGGGCAGTCGACCCTCCGGTCACCTGCTGTTGCTACCTGGTGACTGCTGTGCCTAGAATTCAGCCATGGGCAAGCCCAGAGCGCGGCCCGGCACCGCGGTTCCGATCGACGGGGCCGAGCTGAGGCGCATCCGGATCGAGCGGGGCATCGAGGTCGCCGACCTCGCCCGCCGACTCCGCATCTCCCGTGGTTACCTGACGAAGCTGGAACTCGGGCACTCACCCAGAGCCAGCGTCACGGTGTACGCCAACCTCGTACGGTTACTCCAGCCCGCCGACCCGTACGCGTTCCGGGCCGACCGGGCCCGGCCGGTGGCCGGGTCACGTACCTGATCGACGGCTCAGGCGCTGTCGGTTGCCTGACAACGCCGGCCGGCTCAACCGATCGTTGGCCCGCCCCTCCCATCACGCCGCCGCGGGTCGCGACGGCTGGTCGGGACGGTCGCCTTCATCGGGGGCCGCGGCCCTCTGAAACCGTGCGACACCGGTGACCCGCCGAAGGGGG
This sequence comes from Plantactinospora sonchi, assembly GCF_036422035.1. Classification (NCBI taxonomy): domain Bacteria; kingdom Bacillati; phylum Actinomycetota; class Actinomycetes; order Micromonosporales; family Micromonosporaceae; genus Plantactinospora; species Plantactinospora sonchi. Next base: position 3,239 of record NZ_JAZGQK010000009.1, on the reverse strand, counting down.
CCGGAGGCTCACCGACAGCTGTGCGGGTAGCGGGTTACTGGAGCCCCCGGCCGGGATCGAACCGGCGACATCTCGCTTACAAGGCGAGTGCTCTGGCCAACTGAGCTACAGGGGCGTGATGTCCGTGGTCAGCATAGCCACTCATCGCCTCCTACCACGTCCGGCACCGATTCCGGCAGCCCGGGTTCCGGAAAACCTGGCGACAGTTGACGGTACAGCGTCCCCAGATGCCCGAAATGTGCGTCAGATAGCTCCCAATGCAGCGCCCCGACCTTGGCATGTGAGAAAAACCCGTTTACCGTGGCGTGACGCGGATGACAACCAACGCTGCCCATGGCCGGCCGGGACGTCACCGCAGGGGCCGGTGCGGCGACGCGCCGGTCGCTCCTTCACTCGGATCGTCCGGCACGTTCCTGCCGGTGAAAGGAAGCGCTTCACCATGGCTACGGTCACCTACGCGAAGGCCACCCGGATCTACCCGGGTACCCCGCGCCCCGCGGTCGACCACCTCGACCTGGAGATCGGCGACGGCGAGTTCCTCGTCCTGGTCGGCCCCTCCGGTTGCGGCAAGTCCACCAGCCTGCGGATGCTCGCCGGTCTTGAGGACGTCGACGACGGCTCGATCTTCATCGACACCCGCGACGTCACCCACCTGCCTCCGAAGGCCCGCGACATCGCGATGGTCTTCCAGAACTACGCGCTCTACCCGCACATGACCGTCTACGAGAACATGGCGTTCGCGCTCAAGCTCCGTAAGACCTCGAAGTCGGAGATCGACCGGCGAGTCAAGGAGGCGGCGGCCCTGCTGCAGCTCGAGGAGTACCTCGGCCGCAAGCCCAAGGCGCTCTCCGGCGGTCAGCGTCAGCGGGTCGCGATGGGCCGGGCGATCGTCCGCGAGCCGCAGGTCTTCCTGATGGACGAGCCGCTGTCCAACCTGGACGCCAAGCTCCGGGTGCAGACCCGTACCCAGATCGCGACGCTGCAGGCCAAGCTCGGCGTCACCACGGTCTACGTCACCCACGACCAGGTCGAGGCCATGACCATGGGCCACCGGGTGGCGGTCATGCTGGACGGCGTGCTCCAGCAGGTGGACACCCCTCGCGAGCTGTACGACAGCCCGGCCAACGTCTTCGTCGCCGGCTTCATGGGCTCGCCGGCGATGAACATCAAGACGGTCCCGCTGACCGACGCCGGTGCCGTCTTCGCCGACCTGACCGTGCCGCTCACCCGTGAGCAGATCGCCGCCGCCCAGGCGGACGGCGGCAACGGCAAGGTCACCGTCGGCTTCCGCCCCGAGGACTGCGACCTGGTGGCGCAGAGCGAGGGTGGGCTGGCCCTGGTCGTCGAGCTGGTCGAGGACCTCGGTTCGGACGCCAACGTCTACGGCCACGCCACCATCGACGGGGTCTCCGAGCGGTTCGTGGTCCGTACCGACCGCCGGAATATGCCGAACATGGGCGAGACCGTGTACGTCCGGCCGCGCACCGGCCGCAACCACGCGTTCCACGCCGGCACCGGCACCCGGATCTGACTCCGGTACGCCTGAACTGAACGCCCGACGGGGCGGTCGCCTCCACCGAGGCGACCGCCCCGTTACGTATTCTCGACCTTGACGATCCTCGATCGCCGGGCCGCCACGACCTCCGGTTCCGCCGGATCGACCAGACCGGATTCCACGCGTCGGCTCTCGTGGCGGATCTTCGCCCCCACGGGACGCCGATTCGCCGTTACGGTTGTCGATCAACCCGGGGCGACGGACGCTCCGGCGATCGAAGGGAAACCGACGTGCGTACCACACGGGGATGGTCAGCCGGCGGCCTGGCCGCGGCGACCATGGTGACAGTGCTGCTGTCCAGCGCGACCGGGCCCGCCCGGGCCGACCAGACGAACACCCGGCAGGGTTCCGCCGCCGCACAGGCGACGACCGCGACCTTCGGCGCCACCGCCGACACCACGTACACCCCCATCAGCGCGGACGGCGACAACGGGGTCAAGACGACCCTGGCGTCGTGCCCGCAGTCCTGTGAGGGCAACTCGAACGGGGAACGGCAGCCGGCGCTGGCGTTCACCGTGCAGGGCCTGCCCGCCAACGCGACGAACATCCGCGCCTCCCTGGAGCTGTACTCCTGGCAGGCGTTCTCGGCCGGCACCACCGTCCACCGGGCGACCGGCAGTGCGGACGGCCCCGGCACCTGGGCGAACCGGCCCACCCTGGGCGCGGCGCTCGCGACCCGGGCCAGCGTGGCCGTCGGATACAACAGCTGGGACGTCTCGACGGCGGTGACCGGCAACGGCGGGTACACGTTCGCACTGCGCCAGTCGACGTACAACAACCGGGTGTACTGGCCCTCCCGCGAGCACCAGACGACCTCGATCCGGCCACGGCTGGTCGTCACCTACGACACCGCCACCGACCCCTGGCAGCTGGTCTGGTCGGACGAGTTCAACGGCACCGCCCTGGACACCACGAAGTGGGACGCCCGGAACAACGCCTACACCGACTACGACCTGCCCTGCATCACCAACCGTCCGGAGAACGTCTTCGTCTCCGGCGGCAACCTGACGCTGCGGGTCCGCAAGGAGCAGTACGCCTGCGGTGGCGGCGGTACCAAGCAGTACACGACGGCCTACCTGGCCACCGACAAGACGAACCAGACCTTCACCTACGGGCGCTTCGAGATGCGGGCCAAGTCGCCGACCGGTCCGACCAACTCCAAGGGGCTGTGGCCGGCGTTCTGGATGCGTCCGCAGACCGGCGGCAACGGCGAGATCGACGTGGTCGAACTGCAGGGCGGTGCGCAGTACTACCGGACCCCCGTCCAGGCGATCTTCTACAGCTACCAGCCGCAGGTCAAGCAGGACCACCGGTACGCCATGCCGACCGGTCACCCGGCCGACGGTTTCCACACCTACACCACCGAGTGGGAGCCGAACGCCATCCGCTGGTACGTCGACGGGGTGCAGGTCTGGGAGCGGACCCCGGCCACCACGCCGTGGTTCAACGAGGTCTTCCACAAGCCGTACCACCTGCGGTTGAACTTCCAGGTCGGCGGTTGGCTGGGCGATCCGGACGCGACCACCGTGTTGCCGGCCGACTTCCAGGTCGACTACATCCGGGTCTACCAGCGGACGTCCTGACCCACCGGAACTGAGCCGCGCCCGGCAGCGGGCCGGGGGCGGTGAGCGGTCAGCGTGCCGGGCCGCGACCGACGCGGCGCGTCACCGGGACAACAGGTCGG
>NZ_JAZGQK010000008.1:0-71197 GCF_036422035.1 Plantactinospora sonchi | reverse complement strand
CCGCTTCTACGGCAACCTCACCCAATCCCAGATCGCCGAACAGATCGGCGTCTCCCAGATGCACATCAGCCGCCTCCTCACCCGCGCCCTCACCAAACTCCGCACCCAACTCGCCGACACGTACTGACCACTACTGTTCGTCCCCCGGGGGCAGAAGGCCCGGGTGGGGTGCCAAGGGCGTCGGCACCCCACCCGGGCCTTCCCGTTGTCCCGGAGGCGTCGCCCCTCGGACCGGACCGGACGGGCGCCAGCCCGGGTCGACGTCCTCGCCATTCCGCGCCAACTGATCCCGATCCTGCGCCCGGCCACCAGGCCGGGCGCAATTGTTTCCGCTTCTTCTCGCCCTCGACGGCGGGTGCCGCGACGATGAAAGATGTTTGTCAAATCCGCCCTCCCGTCCGGATCCAGCAAGGATGAGCGGTTCGTCACCGTCACTGCCAATCTCGATCCACCCGTGCCCGACCAGGTAAATCATCCCTCGCGGATCAATCATCGGGATCGCACCGATCCATTTTGGAATTGCGCTGAAATTCAAGTGGTCTACTTCACAGCCTTTGCCGAATTCGTTTTTCTCCGGCCACCCCGTGGGTAGGGGCCAGGGCTGGACGAGAAAGAACTCGCGATTGATCCGCGCTTTCCCTGTCCCGCCGACAACCGGTCGGCGTGGAACGAGGAAGGCGCGTCCGCGAGATCGAAGAAGGGAGAAGGCGCGATGACCAATCGAGCGACTCAGTTGGCGCTGGTGGCAGGGGCGAGTTACCTCGTCGGCCGTCGTCGGAGGCTCCGGCTTGCGCTCCTGCTGGGCAGCGCGGTGGCCGCCGGCCGGTTCAGTGGCGACTGGCCGGGACTGGTACGCCGCGGCGCGAAGGCGGTCGGCGGGGCCGCTGACTGGAACCCGGTCAGAGATCTCGGTGGTCCCCTCGTCAAGGCGACACGGGCGGCCGCCAGCAGCGCGGTGACCCGACATGTGGAGTCGGTCAGCAACGACCTCCGGCAACGGGCGGATCGTCTCCGCACCCCGCGCCCGGCGGAGCCGGACGAGAACCGCCAGGACGAGGGCAGCGGGGAGGAGGCCGACCGGAACACGCGCGGCAGGAACGCCGGCGGACAGAGCCGGTCCGACCGGAGCACACGCGGCCGGAACGCCGGCGGACAGAGCCGGTCCGACCGGAACACGCGCGGCCGGAACGAGCCGGCGGTGGACGGGCGCGACCGGAACGAGCCGGCGGTGGACGGGCGCGACCGGAACGAGCCGGAGGCGGACGACTGGGACGAGGCGGAGGACGACTACGACGACCAGGACGTCTCGCCCGACGACGAGGTCCAGGACCGCGAGGACCTTGACGACGACGAGGCCGACGACGGGGAGGTTGACGACGACGCGGACACCGACGACGGAGACCTTGACGACGACGACGAGGCCGACGACGGGGACACCGACGACGAGCCGGTCGCCGGCAGGTCCGGGCGGGCAGGCCCGAGCCAGCGGCCCACGCGACGCCAACCACCGGCCAAGGCCGCCCCGGTACGTCGACGGGGAACGAGGTGAGCCCGATGGCCACAGCAGCGCAGACTTCCACCGACACTCCTCCGCCGCGTCCGTCCGCCCAACTGGGCGACGCGCTGCGGGACCTGGCGACCGCCGCCGGGCAGCGGGCCGCTGCCACGCTGACCCATCGGATCGGCGGCACCACGGATCGGCTGACCAGGTACGCCGAGGGCGGCGCCCATCCCGGGCTGGCAACCACCGCGCTCGCCGCCGTCGGCGGCAAGGTCGCGGCGGCGCTGGGGCGGCGTGGCCGGGGTAACGCCCGGAGCGGACCCCGGGTGACCAACATCGTGGAGAGCGTCGACGTGGGCGTCCCGGCGCGGATCGCGTACGACCAGTGGACCCGGTTCGACGACTTTCCCAGTTTCATGAAGAAGGTCGAGAGCGTGACGCGGACCTCCGACACCGAGTCGACCTGGAAGGCCCGCATCCTCTGGTCACACCGGGAGTGGCATTCGACGGTCGTCGAGCAGGTGCCCGACCGACGGATCGTCTGGCGGTCCGACGGCGCCAAGGGCTCCGTGGACGGGGCGGTGACGTTCCACGAGATCGGCCCCGAACTGACCCGGATCCTGCTGGTCCTCGAGTACCACCCACAGGGGCTGTTCGAGCGGACGGGAAACCTCTGGCGGGCGCAGGGACGGCGGGCCCGACTCGAACTCAAACACTTCGCCCGGCACGTGATGACGCGGACGATCCTGGACCCGGACCAGGCCACCGGCTGGCGCGGTGAGATCCACGGCGGTGAGGTCACCCGGGACCCCGAACGGTCCGAGCGGCGGCCCGCCGACAGCGGACGGTCCCGGAACACCAGCCGCTCCGCCGACAGCGGACGGTCCCAGGACACCAGCCGCTCCGCTGACACCGGACGGTCCCGGGACACGAGCCGCTCCGCTGACACCGGACGGTCCGGGGACACCGGCCGCTCCCGGACCGCCGGGCCGAAGGGCGAGCAGGGCGACTCGCGTTCGCGCACCGGTTCGTCGGCGCGAGCCGGAGGGGGGCAGCGATGACGGTCGTACCGACCAGCGCCGGTGGGACGGCGGGCCACGGCAGCGGGTCCGACCTGGCCGAGGTGGTGGGGATGATCCTCGACAAGGGCGTGGTGATCGACGCCCACCTGGCCGTCAGCCTGGTCGGCATCCGGCTGCTGACCGTCGATGCCCGGATCGTGGTGGCCAGCGTCGACACGTACCTGCGGTTCGCCGAGGCCACCAACCGCCTCGACCTGTCGGCGACGAAGGACAAGGGGCTGCCCGACCTCGTCTCCGGGCCGAAGGCCGGACTGTTGGAGAAGGCCGGGGACGCGCTCGGCGAGTTGGCCGGCGGTACCGGGCGGGACCGCGTACGGCAGCCGCGGCGCCGACGCGGAGAGGAGGACTGAGATGCAGGGTAGGAGCAGAGGCGGCGCCACGGCGACGGTCGAGCCGGACAGCGGCGCGCTCCTGTACGGACTGGTTCCCGGCGACGTGGAACTCGTCGACGGGTACGCCGACGGGTTGGACGAGCCGGTCGGTCCGGTGGCGCTGGTCCGCCACGGCGACGTCGCGGCCCTGGTCAGCGAGGTGCCGCTGGACGTACGACTCGGCCGCCCCGAGGACCTGCTGGCGTACCGGCGACTGCTGGACGCGATCGCGGTGACCGCCGGAGTACCGGTACTGCCGGTCCGGTTCGGTACGGTGCTGGCCAACCGGGAGGCGGTCGGCGAAGCGCTCGCCGCGCGGCACGACGAGTACCGTGCCGCGTTGGCGGACCTGGACGGTCGGGTCGAGTACGTGGTCCACGCCCGGTACGCGGAACGCCCCCTGCTGTCCGGCATCCTCGCCGAGCAGCCGGAGGCCGCCGACCTGTACGAACGCCTCCGCGGACAGCCGGCGGACGCGGCACTCGAAGCGCGGATCCGGCTCGGCGAGATCGTCCACGGGGCGGTGGAGCACCGGCGGGCCTCCGACACCGGGCGGCTCGTCGACACCCTCGCCCCGTACGTCCTGGCGTACGTTCCGCAACCGCCCCGGCACGAGCAGGAGGCCGCCCGGGTCGCCTTCCTGGTGGACCGGTCCCGCCGCGCGGACTTCGAGGCGGCGCTGGCCGAGCTGGCCGACGAGTGGCGCGAGTGGGCGACGGTACGCCTGGTCGGACCGGCCGCCGCCTGGGACTTCAGCGGCCCGGACAGGGCGGGGTGAGGGTCGGATGCTGAACCTGCTGTTGGCCGTGCCGCTGAGTCCGCTCCGTGGCCTGACCGCACTGGCGCGGGTGCTGCAGACCCAGGCGGAGCGGGAGCTCCACGACCCGGTGCAGATCCAGCGGCAGCTGGAGGAACTCGAACACGCCGCCGCCGTGGGCGAACTCTCCCCCGCCGAACTCGCCGACGCACAGCAGCGGATCCTCGATCGCCTGATCGGGTGAACAGCAGTGGTCGACCGACGTGACGAGCGGCCGACAGGGGACGGCCGACATGACGAGAGGAGGCGACATGCCCAGCGGTGAGCACAACCGCGAGCGGGGTGGGCGACGTCGGGACCGGGTGCGACCGGGCCACGTCGACCACCGCCACGACCGGTACCTCGACGAGCGCGGTGGCGGAGCCGACGAGTTCGACGAGGAGTCCGGCATCGGAGACCACGACCTCGACGACGAGTTCGACGAGCGCGACACGGAGCCGGCGGACGACACCGACGGAGACCCCGACCACGGCACGGATGAGGACGACGACCGGTACGTCGGGCTGCCGGCGCAGGTCGCGGCCCGCAACGGACTGCGACACATCGCCGAACTGACCGGCAAGACGGTCACCGGGGTCACCTCGCTGCACCGGTCCGAGCATGGCTGGACGATCGGCGTCGAGGTGGTCGAGGACCGCCGGATTCCGTCCTCGGCGGACATCCTCGCGGTCTACCAGACGGACCTCGACGACCGTGGCGAGCTGCTCGGGTACCGACGGACCCGTCGGTACCCGCGCGGTCGCGGCGACAGCCGGGACGAGCGGGGGTGAGCGGTATGACGATGCGGCAACCCGCCGTGCCACCACCCGCCGCCGCGGGTCCGGGCAGCCTGGCCGACGTACTGGAACGGGTCCTGGACCGCGGGGTGGTGATCGCCGGCGACATCCGGGTGAACCTGCTCGACATCGAGCTGCTCACCATCAAACTGCGTCTGGTAGTCGCCTCGGTGGACACCGCCCGGGAGATGGGGATCGACTGGTGGGAACACGACTCCTTCCTGACCGGACGGGCCCGGACACCGGTGGAGCCGGCACCGGAGGGGACGCGCACCGACCGGATCGAGCCGGGACCGGAGGGACCCCGATGACCCGGTCACCCGCCATCTGGGTCTACGCGCTGGCCCGCGAACCGCTTCCGGTCGACCGGCTGGCCGGACTGAGCGGGGTCGACGGCACACCGGTGGACACCGTCGTGGCCGCCGGGCTGGTCGCGGTCACCGGCCGGGTCGACCCCGACCGGTACGACACGGAGACGCTGCGGCGGAACCTGAGCGACCTGGCCTGGCTGGAGCCGACGGCCCGGGCCCACCACCGGGTGACCGAGGAGGTCTGGCGCCTCGGACCGGTGGTCCCGGTCCGGCTCGCCACCGTGTACCGGGACGAGGCGGCTGTCCGGGCCGTACTCACCGAACGCCGGACCGAACTCGCGGTGGCCCTGGACCAGGTGGTCGGCCGGGCCGAGTGGGGTGTGAAGGGGTACGTCAGCGACCGGCCGGCCGTACCGGCCACCGAGGGCGGGGCTGCCGGCGGAGGTCTGCCCGGTGCCGGGGCCGGCGCCGACTACCTCCGGCGTCGGCGGGCGGCTCTGCAGGCGAGCGAGGCCGCGCAGGAAGCAGCGGTACGCGACGCGGCGGCGGTCCACGCCGTACTGGCCCGGCACGCCGAGGCCGCCCGACAACACCGGCCGCAGGAGCGTGCCCTGAGCGGGGTGGCGGAGCAGATGATGCTCAACGGCGCGTACCTGGTCGCCTCCGAACGGGCGACGGAGTTCGGTGACCTGGTCGGGCGGCTGGGCGCGACCCATCCGAACCTGCGGCTGGAGTTGACCGGCCCGTGGCCGCCGTACTCGTTCGCCGCCCTGGCCGAAGAGCCGACCGGTGGCGGTTCGGAGCGGGCGGTGGCGCGATGACCGGAGCAGCCGTTTCCGGTACGGCCGACTACCGCCAGATCGCCCTGGTCGACCTGCTCGACCGGGTGCTGGCCGCCGGGGTGGTGGTCAGCGGCGAGCTGGTGCTCTCCATCGCCGACGTGGACCTCGTGCAGATCTCGCTACGGGCGCTGCTCTCGTCGGTACGTCCGGCCCCGTCCCCGTCGGGTGTGCCGCGATGAGCGGCTCCGACGGCCGGGGTGACGGGCCGGGCCGTCAGGTCGGGACGGACCGGATCGAGGTGGACCGGGTCGGGGTGGAACGCGGGCTGGCCGCGCTGGTCCTCACCATCGTCGAGCTGCTCCGCCAGCTGATGGAGCGACAGGCGCTCCGCCGGATCGACCAGGGTGATCTCACCGAGGAGCAGGTCGAACGGGTCGGGGTCACGCTGATGGCGCTGGACCGGCAGATGGTCGAACTCCGGGAGCATTTCGGCCTGACGCCGGAGGACCTCAACCTGGATCTCGGCCCGCTGGGTCCGCTGCTGCCCCGGGACTGAACCGGCGAGACCCGGGACCGGCCGGCGCGGTCGGACGTACCGCCGGAGGTCACCGAAGGGTGCCCGCCGCCGGGCCGGTGCCACACTGACCTGGTGCCGCTCCCCGATCCCCTGCCCGACCTGCCGGTCCGGCAGGTCCTTCCCGCGCTGGCCGACGCGGTACGCGAATCCGGTGCCGCCGTCCTGGTCGCGCCGCCCGGCACCGGCAAGACCACCCTGGTCCCGCTGGCCCTGGCCGACCGGGTCGAGGGGCGGGTGGTGATAGCCCAGCCCCGGCGGGTGGCGGCCCGGGCAGCCGCCCGCCGGATGGCGGACCTGCTCGGTGAACGGGTCGGCGAGACCGTCGGGTACGCGGTCCGGGGCGAGCGGCGCATCGGTGCGCGGACCCGGATCGAGGTGGTCACCACCGGGCTGCTGGTACGGCGCCTGCAGCACGACCCAGAGCTGGCCGGCACCGGCGCCGTACTGCTCGACGAGTGCCACGAGCGGCAGCTCGACTCCGATCTCGCGCTGGCCTTCGCGATCGAGGTACGGGCCGCGCTGCGCCCCGAGCTGGCGTTGCTGGCGATGTCCGCGACCGCGCACGAGGAACGGCTCGCCGCGCTGCTCGGCGGGGCGTCCGGCCCGGCGCCGGTGCTGCGGGCCGAGGGGCGTACCCACCCGGTGGACGTGGTGTGGGCGCCACCGCCGCGTCCGGTGGATCCACCGCACGGACTCCGGGTCGATCCCCGGCTGCTCGACCACGTGGCGGCCACGGTCCGTCGTGCACTCGACGAGCAGGAGGGTGACCTGCTGGTCTTCCTGCCCGGCGCGGGCGAGATCGCCGGCGTCGCGGGACGGTTGGCACCGGTGCGCGGCGACGTCGAGGTGGTCACGCTGCACGGCCGGCAGTCCGGCACCGAGCAGGACACCGCGTTGCGCCCGACGACGGGGCGGCGACGGGTCGTCCTGGCCACCGCCGTCGCCGAGACGAGCCTGACCGTTCCCGGGGTACGGGTGGTGGTCGACGCCGGCCTGAGCCGGGTCGCCCGTACCGACCTGGCGCGGGGGCTGGGCGCGCTGGTGACGGTGCCGGTGTCCCGGGCCGCGGCGACGCAGCGGGCCGGCCGGGCCGGGCGGCAGGGTCCGGGGCGGGTGTACCGCTGCTGGGCGGAGACGGACCACGAGCGGCTGCCGGCGTACCCCGAACCGGAGATCGCGGTCGCCGACCTCACCGGTTTCGCCCTGCAGCTCGCCTGCTGGGGCCACCCGGACGGGACCGGTCTCGCGCTGCCGGACCAGCCGCCGACGGCGGCGATGCGGGTGGCCCGGGAGACCCTCGACGCGCTCGGCGCGGTGGGGCCGGACGGTCGGGCCACCGCGCGGGGTCGGGCCATCGCCGCGATCGGCACACATCCGAGGCTGGCGCGGGCACTGCTGGACGGCGCCCGTGGGCTGGGGGCCCGGCGGGCGGCCGAGGTGGTCGCGGTGCTCTCCGAGGCGGCGTCGGGTGGTGACGACCTGGTGGCCGTCTGGCGACGACTCCGCGCCGGTTCGGACCCGGCGTCAGGCCGCTGGCGGGCCGAGGCGCGCCGGCTGCGGGCCGCCCTGGACGAGCCGCTCCCGGCGACCGCCGCGGTCGGCGTCGACCCGGACGCGACCGGCTCCGGACCTCCGGACGATCTGGCCGCCGGGCTGCTCGTCGGGCTGGCGTACCCGGAACGGCTGGCCCGGGTCCGGCAGCCGGGCGGGACGACGTACCTGATGGCCGGTGGCACCGCCGCGGACCTGGCGCCCGGCTCCGGGCTGGCCGGCACGCAGTGGTTGGCGATCGCCGTCGCCGACCGGGCCCCCGGCCGACGGGGGGCGCTGGTCCGGCAGGCCGCGGTGATCGACGAGGCGACGGCACGGGAGGCCGGCGCCGCGCTGCTCCGGGAGGATCGGGAGATCGCCTGGTCGGACGAGGACGGCGCGGTGCTGGCCCGGGACGTGACCCGGCTCGGCGCGATCGTCCTGGTGGACCGGCCGCTGGCCCGGCCCGATCCCGCCGCCGTGACGGCGGCGCTGCTCGACGGGCTGCGCCGGGTGGGACTCTCGCTGCTGACCTGGACCCCGGCGGCGCGTGGGCTGCGGGAGCGGTTGGCGTTCTGCCGGTACGCCCTCGGCCCGCCCTGGCCCGAGGTGACCGACGCGGCACTGTTGGCCGGGGCCGACGCGTGGCTCGGGCCGGAACTGGTCACCGCGCGCCGTCGCGCCGACCTCGCCCGGATCGACGTCGCTTCGGCGCTCCGGCGGCTGGTGCCGTGGCCCCAGGCCGCCCGGCTCGACGAGGTGGCCCCGGAGCGGCTCCCGGTGCCGAGCGGGTCACGGTACCGGGTGGACTACACGGATCCGGCCTCGCCGGTGCTGGCGGTCAAGCTCCAGGAGACCTTCGGCTGGCGGGAGGTGCCCCGGATCGCCGACGGGCGGGTGCCGGTCCTGCTCCACCTGCTCTCGCCGGCCGGCCGGCCGGTGGCGGTGACCGGGGATCTCGGCTCGTTCTGGCGGACCGGCTATCCGCAGGTGCGGGCGGAGTTGCGGGGGCGCTATCCCCGGCATCCCTGGCCGGCGGACCCGACCGAGGCCGCCCCCACCCGGCAGCTCCGGCCCCGGAACCGCTGAGCAGGTGCCTCGCGGTCCCGTCACGGCCCGGCGGCGCCGGGTCGCCGCCGGGCCGGCGGACCACCCGGCGGGGTCCGACCGCTGGGTGTCCGGCGGGGCGGTCAGCTGTCGACGACGTCGGCGACCACCACGGTGATGTTGTCCGGTCCGCCCGCCCGCAGGGCGAGGTCGACCAGCCGTTGCGCGCAGGCCGCCGGGTCGGAGTGGCCGAGCAGCGCCTCGGCGAGGCTGTCCGCCCGGACCACGTTGGACAGTCCGTCGCTGCAGAGCAGCCAGCGGTCGCCCTCCTGCGGGACCAGCGTCGTGTAGGAGGGGGTGACCGGTTCCCCCTGGAGCGCCCGGGTCACCACGGCCCGTCGAGGATGGCTCTGCGCCTCGTCCGGGCTGATGACCCCCTCGTCAACCAGCATCTGGACGAAGGTGTCGTCCCTGGTCAGCTGGGTCATGGTGCCGCCACGCAGCAGGTACGCGCGGGAGTCTCCGACGTGGGCCAGCGCGAGGCAGCTCCCGGTGCGGGCGAGCAGGAGCGCGGTCAGGGTGGTGCCCATGCCCTGCCGCTCCTGGTCCTCGACCACCGCCGCGCGGATGCCGGCACTGGCCACGTCGACGGCGCCCTGGAACGCGGCGACCAACCCCTCCTCCGGGGTCTCCACGTCGAGGGGGCGGATCGCCTCGATGGCGATCGTGCTGGCCAGGTCACCGGCGGCCATCCCACCCATGCCGTCGGCGACGGCGAGCAGCCAGGGGCCGGCGTGCACCGAATCCTGGTTCGCCCCCCGGATCAGACCGCGATGGCTCAGCGCCACGGATCGTAGCTTCAGGCTCATGGCAGGCAGCCTGCCAAAAAGACGGCCGGAATGCTTGTAGTAGATCACCGACTGGCCGGCGCACGGCGGAATTTCACTGTCCGTCACCGCAGGCCATACGGGTCGCGCGCCGGGCCTGGCCGGCGGGCCGCTTCGACACCCTCGCCCCGACCCTTCTCATCCAGCGTGGTCGATTGACACGTCGGTAATGGGCTGGCAACATCGGGACCGATATTGGGAGCGCTCCCAGGAGCCCGCTCCGCCACCGGGTCCCCCACCCCCGCCCCGTCAGGCAGTCCCGCACCGCCCCCGTCCCGCACCCGCGCACCCCCAAGCACCAGGCCAGGTATTCCGCCCACCGCGCCGCGACCATCGGCCGCTCCCGCGCGCCGGTCACCGGCTCAGCCGGATCCGTGCGGAGCGTCCGGTGTCCGGCGTACCGCCACCGGAAGGACTCCTGTGATCCGAACCCGCCACCGCCACCGCCGGCCCGCCAGCCGGCGCCCCCTCGTCCTGCTCGCCGCGACAGCCCTGCTGCTCGGCGGCGGCGCTCCCGCGTACGCCGAACCGGACCGGTCGCTCGCGTCGACCGAGCACATCGTGAACGGCACCTTCACCGACAGCACCGCACCGTGGTGGTCCACCGAGAACGTCCCGCTCTCCCTCGTCGACGGCCAGCTCTGCGCCGAGGTGCCGGGCGGACTGGCGAACCCCTGGGACGCCAGCCTCGGCCACAACGCCATCCCGCTCGCCGACGGCGCCAACTACACGCTGAGCTTCCGCGCCTCGGCCGACGTACCGGTCACCGTCCGGACCAACGTGCAGCTGAACGAGGCGCCGTACACCACCGTGTTCTCCCGGGAGGTGAGCCTGACCCCCGAGGGCGGGGAGTTCGGGTACGAGTTCCCCGGCAACCTCGACTCGACCGACGGCACCCTCACCTTCCAACTCGGCGGTGCCGCCGAGGCGTACACGTTCTGCCTCGACGACGTCTCGTTGAGCAGCGACGCCCCCACCGACCCGCCGCCGGGCGGTGCCGAGCAGATCTCCAACGGCGACTTCGCCGACGGCACCTCCGGCTGGTACTCCTACGGAACCACCTCGACCGAGGTCGTCGACGGCCGGCTCTGCTCTGCCGTGCCCGGCGGACTGGCGAACCCGTGGGACGGCGGCGTCGGGCAGAACGACGTCGCACTGGTCGCCGGCGAGACCTACGTGCTCTCCTTCGACGCCTCCGCCGAGCCCGGCGCGACGGTACGGGTGGCGGCCCAGCTCGGCGCCGACCCCTACACCTCGTACTTCGCCGAGGACGTCGCGTTGACCGGCGAGGTCCAGCACATCGAGCGCAGCTTCACCGCCACCGAGGACACCGAACTCGGTCAGGTCGCCTTCCAGGTCGGCGGCAACGCCGAGGCGTACACCCTCTGCGTCGACAACGTCTCGCTGCGCGGCGGCGAGGAGGAGCCGCCGTACACGCCGGACACCGGCCCCCGGGTCCGGGTCAACCAGGTCGGCTACCTGCCGGCCGGGCCGAAGAACGCCACCGTCGTCACCGAGGCGACCGAGGCGCTCGCCTGGGAGTTGCGCTCCGCCGCCGGCGCGGTGGTGGCCAGCGGACAGACCACCCCGCGCGGCGTCGACCCGGCGTCGGCGCAGAACGTGCACAGCGTCGACTTCTCCGGCTACCGCACCCCGGGCAGCGGCTACACGCTGACCGCCGACGGCGAGACCAGCCACCCGTTCGACATCTCCGCCGACGTGTGGAAGCAGCTCCGCTCCGACTCGCTGCAGTTCTTCTACATCCAGCGCAGCGGCATCGCGATCGACGGTGACCTGGTCGGCGAGGAGTACGCCCGCCCGGCCGGCCACCTCGGCGTCGCCCCGAACCGGGGTGACACCGACGTACCGTGCCAGCCCGGCGTTTGCGACTACCGCCTGGACGTACGCGGCGGCTGGTACGACGCCGGCGACCACGGCAAGTACGTCGTCAACGGCGGCATCGCCACCTACCAGCTGCTGAACGCCTTCGAGCGGACCAAGACCGCGCCCAGTGCCGGCGGCGGCACCGCGCTCGGCGACAACACCCTGCGGGTGCCGGAGCGCGGCAACAACGTGCCGGACATCCTCGACGAGGCCCGCTGGGAGTTGGAGTTCCTGCTCCGGATGCAGGTGCCGGCCGGGCGACCGCTGGCCGGGATGGCCCACCACAAGATCCACGACCGGAACTGGACCGGGCTGCCGCTGCAGCCGGAGGACGACCCCGAGCAGCGGGAACTGCACCCGCCGTCGACCGCCGCCACGCTGAACCTGGCCGCCACCGCCGCCCAGTGCGCCCGCCTCTACGCCCCGTACGACGCGACGTTCGCGAACCGGTGCCGCACCGCGGCCACCACCGCGTACGCGGCGGCCAAGGCGAACCCGACCCGGTACGCCGATCCGCTGGACGGCAACGGCGGCGGCTCGTACAGCGACGGCAACGTCACCGACGAGTTCTACTGGGCCGCCGCCGAGCTCTACCTGACCACCGGCGGGGCGTCCTACCTGGCCGACCTGACCGCGTCGCCGCACCACACCGACGACGAGGTCTTCGGCTCGCACGGCTTCGGCTGGGGCAGCACGGCGGCACTCGGCCGGCTCGACCTGGCCACCGTGCCGAGCGCGCTGCCGGCCGCCGAACGGGACCGGATCCGGGCCTCGGTGGTCGCCGCCGCCGACGCGTACCTGGCGGTCCTGCGCGGCCAGGCGTACGGGCTGCCGATGCCGGGCGAACCGGGCGCGTACTTCTGGGGCGCGAACAGCAACATCATCAACAACGCGGTGGTGCTCGCGACCGCGTTCGACCTGACCGGCGACGTGAAGTACCGGGACGGCGCGGTGCAGGGGATGGACTACATCTTCGGCCGCAACGCGCTGAACCAGTCGTACGTCACCGGCTGGGGCGAGAAGGCGTCGGAGAACCAGCACAGCCGGATCTTCGGCAACCAGTACGACGAGTCGCTGCCGAACCCGCCGGCCGGGTCGATCGCCGGTGGCGCGAACGCCAGCCTGGACGATCCGTTCGCGGAGGAACTGCTGACGGGCTGTGCCCCGATGTTCTGCTACGTCGACGACATCGCCTCGTACGCGACGAACGAGGTGGCGATCAACTGGAACTCGGCCCTGGCCTGGATCGCCTCGTTCCTCGCCGACCAGGGCGCCGCCACCCAGCCCGCCGGCAACGGTACGAGCTGCCAGGTGACGTACGTCAACTACGGCACCTGGGCCGAGGGCGGCGGCTTCACCGGTCAGGCGACCATCCGCAACACCGGTACGACACCGATCAGCGGCTGGTCGCTGCGCTTCGCGTTCACCGGTGACCAGAAGGTCCGGGAGGCGTGGATGGCGAAGGTGACCCAGTCCGGCGCGACGGTGACGGCGACGGGCGAGTCGTACAACTCGCGGATCATGCCGGGCGGCAGTGTGATGTTCGGCTTCAACGCCACCACGTCCGGCGGGGCGAATCCCGACCCCGGTCTCTTCACCGTCAACGGGGCCGCCTGCCGCTAGGTCTGGCGCCACCCGCCCAGGCCCGCCCCGGGCGGTTAGGAGGGGCCCCTTCCTATACCGGAAACGATAGGATGGGGCCCTTCCTTGCACCTCAGCGTAGGGAGTCGAGCAGTCGCTCGCCCTGCTGCCACAGGGTCAGCGCGGAGAAGACGCCGAACAGCAGCACCGCCCAGATCAGCGCGGCGACGCGGTAGCCGCGCGGCCGGATCTGCTCCGGCAGCACCCGGCGGTTGAGCACCAGCAGCAGGATCGAGTAGACGAACATCATCAGGCCGCCCACGCAGGCGGAGATGACCAGCAGCAGCAACGGCTGGTCGAGCCCGGCCAGCAGGATCACACAGCCCAGCGCCACCAGCCCCCAGACCAGTGCGAAGTAGATCCGGCTCTCCGAGAGCCGGGGCAGGTACGACGTCTTGATCACGTCGGCGGCGAGCCGACTGGTGTAGTCGACGATGCCCATCGCGGCGGCGAAGAGGGAGAGCGCCCCGACGGCCCAGAACAGGATGCCGAACCAGGGGCCCACCAGTTCCTGCAGCCGCTCGCCCTCCACCCGCAGGAACGAGACGCTGTTGGCCAGCCCCGGTACGCCGTACACGGTGGAGTAGGCGAGCAGCGAGGTCAGCACGATGGTGACGAACGAGATCAGCATGAACGTGACCAGCTGCTCCTGGTTGGCCAGCCGCCACCAGCGCCGCCAGCGGCCCAGGTTCTCCTCGGTCGGTTCGAAGACGAAGCCCGCGCCGTCCGGGGCCGCCTCCTCCCGCCCGGTGACCGGGCTGACCAGACGTGGCACGTACCGGCCCATGCCGAAGCCCTTGTCCCGGATCCAGTTGGACTGCACCAGGTTCTGGCCGCCGCCGGCCCCGGCGAAGACCAGCGCGGAGAGCATCAGCGCGAAGCCCAGCTCGGTGGGGAACTCCGGCGCGGTCACCGCCCGGGGCAGTTCACCCCAGGCCCGCGCCGAGATGGCGAAGAGCACGGCCACCACGATGAAGAGCAGCACCAGCCCGACCTTGACGAACTCGACCCGTTCGAGGGCGGTGTAGACCACCGGCGCCAGGGTGAGCACCGCGCCGATCACCAGCAGCATGCCGACCGCGATCCAGGTGGCGTTCCCGCCGAACAGGTACGTCACCATGGTCGCCGAGCTGGACGCCCATCCGGGCCAGAGGTTGGCGAAGTAGACCATGACGGCGAAGACCAGTCCCCAGTGGCGCCAGAAACGGGAGAACCCGGTCAGCGCGGTCTCCCCGGTGGCCAGGGTGTACCGCTCGATCTCCATGTTGAGGAACCACTGGGTGACGATGCCGACGGCGGCGGCCCAGAGGAAGACCAGCCCCACCTGCGAGGCGATGTACGGGAAGAGGATGAACTCACCCGACGCCAGCCCCACCCCGGCGGCGATCACCCCGGGTCCGGTGATCCGCCACGCGGAGCCGGGCGGTGGCGGCAGTTCCCGGACGGTGACCCCGGGCAGATGTCTGGTGGGAAAGCGGTCGGCGGCGGTCGGCGACATCGTGGCCTCCTCGGACGGGGGGTGCGGAGGGCTGCGCTCCTGACCTGTTTCCCTGCGGTGACGATGGTGAATCCGGTTCTGTCACCATGGACGGCGTGGGGAGCGACGACGAGTTGACGGTGCGGTCGGGTGGGCCCGGAGACGTCCCGGCGGTGCTCGCCCTGCTCGACGGGGCGACCCGGTGGCTGGTCGCCCGGGGCCGGGTCGACCAGTGGGGCAGCGCGCCGCATTCGACCAACCCGCGCCGGCTCGCCCAGGTGCGCCGCTGGGCCGCGGACGGCGAGCTGTACCTTGCCGAATTGGCCGGCACCCCGGTCGGCGCGCTGGTGGTCGGCGGGGCCGTGCCGCACGTCCCTCCGGCGGACGAGCCCGAACTGTACGTGAACCTGCTGGTCACCCACCGGGCCCACGCCGGGCGTCGGATCGGCGCCGGACTGCTCGCGTACGCCGAGCGGCTCGCCCGGGAACGCGGCCTCGACCTGCTCCGGGTCGACTGCTACGCGGGCGGCGACGGCGCGCTGATCCGCTACTACGAGAGCCAGGGCTTCACCAGGACCGCGCCCTTCACGGTCCAGCTGCCGGACCGACGCTGGCCCGGTCAGCTGCTGGAGCGCCGGTTGAGCTGACGCCGGACCCGGTCGTGACCATGGCGGCTCCGGCTCCGGTCGGGCCGCCGAGCCGGCCGGATGACATGACGCCGTCGGGATCGGACGCCAGGAGCGGAGAATCGTCTCGTACCGGTCCCTCCGGTTCGGCCGGAAAGGTCGACTGCGGCCGCGGATCCGCTCCGACGACGAGGTCCACGACCTGTGCGCGGCGGCCCGCCGGCTCTGAGCGGGCGTCAGCGACGCAGCTCCGGCAGGACCTTGGCGCCGAACGTGTCCACGAAGGCGTCCTGTTCCTGGCCGACGTGGTGCAGGTAGATCTCGTCGAAGCCGAGTTCGACGTACTCCCGCAGCCAGGCCGCCTGCCGACCCAGGTCGGCGGAGATGTTCACCACCTCGGCGACCTGCTCCGCCGGCACGTTCGCGGAGACCGCGTCGAAGTGTTCGGCCGTCTCCAGGTCCCAGCAGACCGGCGGGGCGAAGACGTTGCTGCGCCACTGTTCGTACGCGATCCGCGCCGCCTCCCCCTCGGTGGCCGCCCAGCTCAGGTGGACCTGGAGACACAGCCGTCCACGCCCACCGGCCTCCCGGTACGCGTCGATCATCCGACGCAGTCGGTCGACCGGGGCGTTGACCGTGATGAGCCCGTCCGCCCACTCGGCGCACCACCGTGCGGTCGCCTCCGAGACGGCCGCTCCGACCAGCGGGGGTGACTGCTCCGGCCGGGTCCAGAGCCGGGCCCGGTCCACGGTGACCAGCCCGTCGTGGCTGACCTCCTCGCCGGCCAGCAGTGCCCGGATCACGTCGACGCACTCCCGCAGCCGGGCGGTCCGGACCTCCTTGCGCGGCCAACCGTCCCCGGTGATGTGCTCGTTGCTCGCCTCGCCGGTGCCGAGCGCCGCCCAGAACCGGCCCGGATACATCGCGGCGAGGGTGCCGACCGCCTGCGCGATGATCGCCGGGTGGTACCGCTGGCCGGGCGCGTTCACCACCCCGAGCGGCAGCGACGTCGCCTGCAACGCGGCGCCGAGCCAGGACCAGGCGAAGCCGGAGTGCCCCTGCCGGGCGCTCCACGGCGAGAAGTGGTCCGACGACATGGCCGCGTCGAAACCCGCCTCCTCGGCCCGTACGACGGCCCGGAGCAGCGCGGCGGGATGGATCTGTTCGTGGGACGCGTGGATACCGAAGACCGTCATGGCGGTCATCCGTACCCAGTCCGCGCCCTCGTCAATACCGGGCGGCCACCCGGGAAGGATCCGGCGAGCGGGTCACTCGCTGTGCGAGCCGGCACCGGCGCCGGCGCTTCCCTCGCCGATCCAGACCGCCTTCAGGTCGCAGAACTCCCGGATGCCCTGGGCGGAGAGTTCCCGGCCGTAGCCGGAGTTGCGTACCCCGCCGAACGGCAGTTCCGGATAGGAGGTGGTCATCCCGTTGATGAAGACGAGTCCGGCGTCGAGGTCGGCGACGAACCGCTCCTGTTCCGCCGGGTCCCGGGTCCAGGCGTTCGAGCCCAGCCCGTAGTTGGTGCCGTTGGCCAGCGCGATCGCCTCCTCGTACGAGGAGACCCGGTAGAGTCCCGCCACCGGTCCGAAGACCTCCTCGGCGTACATCCGCATCTCCGGGGTGAGGTCGGCGACCACGGTCGGCGGGTACCACCAGCCGGCCCGGTCGGGGCGCTGCCCGCCGCAGAGCACACTGGCTCCCTTGTCGGCGGCGTCCCGCACCTGCTCCTCGACCTCGGCGCGGCCGCGTTCGGTGGCCAGCGGGCCGATGTCGGTCCCGTCCGCCATCGGGTCGCCGACGGTCAACGCCGCCATCCGGGCCACGAACGCGTCGGCGAACGCGTCGTAGACGTCGGCGTGCACGATGAACCGCTTGGCGGCGATGCAGGACTGGCCGTTGTTCTGGCAGCGGGCGACGGTGGCGACCTCGGCGGCCTGTTCGACGTCGGCGGAGGGCATCACCACGAACGGGTCGCTGCCGCCCAGTTCGAGGACGGTCTTCTTCAGGTACCTGCCGGCGCTGGCCCCGATCGACCGTCCGGCGCCCTCACTGCCGGTCAGCGTGGCGGCCCGGACCCGGGGGTCGGCGAGCACCCGGTCGACCTGTGCGGATCCGATCAGCAGGGTCTGGAAGGCGCCGGCCGGGAAGCCCGCGCGCCGGAACAACTCGTCCAGGTAGAGGGCGGTCTGCGGCACGTTGGAGGCGTGCTTGAGCAGGCCGACGTTGCCGGCCATCAGCGCCGGCGCGGCGAACCGCATGACCTGCCAGAGCGGGAAGTTCCACGGCATCACCGCAAGCACCGGTCCCATCGGCTGGTACCGGCCGTACGCCCGGGTGGCGCCGACCGCCGCCGCGTCCGCCGGCTCGTCGGCGAGGAAACCCTCGGCGTGCGCGGCGTAGTAGCGGCAGGCGGCGGCGCACTTGACCACCTCGGCCTTTGCCGACGCGTACGTCTTGCCCATCTCCGTCGTCATCGTCCGGGCCACGTCGTCGCGCTCGGCGTCGAGCAGGTCCGCCGCCGCGGTCATCCACCTGGCCCGCTCGGCGAAACCCGTGGTACGCAGCCGCGCGAAGCCGTCCGCCGCCCGGGTGAGCGCGGCCTCCAGCTGCTGATCGGTCATCTCGTCGAAGGTCTTGAGCACCTGCCCGTTGGTCGGGTCGATGGTGGCGATCGACATGACGTCGTACCCCCTGTGGTCGGCGGGAAGGGCGGCCGCGCCGGACGCCGACCCGGGGCGCGGCCACCGTGTGGATCACTCGAACATCGAATGGCGGGTGCCCGGAGGTTCCTCCCGCCGCCGCGCGGCCCGGCGGCGCTGCACCACCACCAGGTCGACCACGGCCACCGCGGCGAGCACGAAGAGGATCACCGCCAGCACCAGGAGGTCGGCCCGTAACGCCAGCACCCCCAGCACCACGCAGACCACCAGGCCGAAGGAGGCCAGCAGTAGGCGTAGGTTCAGTGCGCTGTAGGCGTGCCCGACCGTCCCTTTTCGCCCGCGGGGCTGCGATCTCGTGGCCATTTCGGCGAACTACCCGTTACCCGGCTCCGTTAACCTGCCCGCCCTCGCCGGGCGCGCGGGACGGCGGGCGGTGACGACCCGCCGCCCACCCTGCTGGATGCCCGGCCGGCTGGCGGGTAGGAAAGAGGAATGACAGCTGAGCATGTGCCGCCAGAGAGCCACGCCGACCTGCTGACCCGTCCGCTCTTCGCCAACCTGGCCACCCTGCGCCCGGACGGCGCGCCGCAGAGCAACGTGATGTGGTTCGACTGGGACGGCGAGCGGATCAGGATGACCCACACCAGGACCCGGCAGAAGTTCCGCAACCTCCAGCGTGATCCCCGGGTGGCCCTGTCGATCACCGACCCGGACGACCCGTACCGGTTCCTGGAGGTCCGGGGCGTGGTGGAGAAGGTCGAGGACGACGACGCGCAGGCTTCGTTCTACCGGTCACTGCAGGAGCGTTACGACAACGTGTACGACATCAAGGACGCCCCGGTCCGGGTCGTCGTCACCATCCGGCCGCAGGTCTTCGTGGCGGTCACCGGCGGCCAGCCGGCGCCCCGGCGCTGATCGACGACGCCTGTCGGCGGCCCGACAGTGGCGGTGCGAGGGTTCCTGGCCGACTCCGACACCCCGTAGAGTGACGAGGCGATTTCTTTCCGCTCCGCTTGTCCGGGGAGAAGCATTGGCCAGTCGATGGACCGCCACTGTCACCGCCGTCCTCGCCGCTCTCGCCCTGGCCTGCGAGGGCGGAGCCGAGGGAGGTCAACCCCCTGCCCCACCCGGTTCGCCCCGCCCCGGGCTGCCGAGCTCGATGGCCGCCCTCGGCGACTCGATCACCGCCGGTTTCGGCTCCTGCCTGACCCTGGCCGCCTGCCAGCGCAACTCCTGGGCCACCGGAAGTTCGAGCCGGGTGGACAGTCTCTACCGACGCCTGTTGGAGGCCAACCCCGCGATCCGTGGCAACGCCCGCAACGAGGCGTCGGGCGGGGCCCGGGTGGGCGGCCTGGCCGACCAGGCGGCCGACGCGGTACGACGCAAGGCCGACTACGTGACGGTGCTGATCGGCGCGAACGACGCCTGCCGGAGCCGGATCGAGGACATGACGGAGGTCGAGACCTTCCGGGCGGGTCTCGACCGGGCACTGCGGGTGGTGAAGGAGGGCCGCCCCCGGGCCCAGATTCTGGTGGTCAGCATTCCGGACCTGTACCGGCTGTGGGAGATCGGGCACGGCGACAGTCGGGCGGTCCGGGCCTGGGGCAACCGGATCTGCCCCGCCCTGTTGGCGAATCCGACGTCGACGGCGGAGGCCGACCGGACCCGGCGTTCGACGTTCCGGGCCCGGATCGACGCCTACAACAAGGAACTCTCCGCCGCCTGCCGGGCGTACGGGTCACGCTGCCGCTACGACGGCGGGGCGGTGCACCGGGTGCGGTTCAGCCTGGACATGGTCAACCGGTTGGACTACTTCCACCCCAATGTGGACGGCCAGAACAAGCTGGCCGAGGTGGCGTGGCGGGCGTCGGGCCTGGCCCGGCGAGCCGACTGAGCGACTGGCCCGACGGGCCGACCGAGCGACCGGGTCGGTCCCGAGCCGGCCGGGCGACCACGGCCGTACCCGGTCGGCGGGGCGGCGGCTGTCTCACCGGGTCAGCGGGGGCGGCGGCATGATGGCCCGGGGCCGGTAGAGCTCCTGGGTGCGGGCCGCCAGATCCGTGGTGGCCGACGAGTTCGCCCAGGTGCCGAGGATGATCGCGGCACCCGGCACGGCCTTGGCGAAAAGCCGCTTCGCAGCCCGGATCCCCGCCATCTGGGCCAGTTTCAGCCCCAGCTTCAGCATCGCCTGCCGCATCGGTGTGTTCGACCGGCCCAGCAGGGCACCGGCCCGCTCGTGGCCGGCCGCCACGCCGAGTGCCAGCCGCGCCGTCTGGGCGATCTTGTGGACACGCTGCAGGACCAGCAGGTCGGTCGCCCGGTCCGGGTGCGTCGGATCATGGCCGTACGCGGCGGCGACGTGCAGCACCATCCGGGCCTGGGTCCAGGCCAGCACGCCGACGTCGGCCACCGCGCCGGGCAGACCGGCCGCCCCGGAGATGGCCCCGGAGAGCCGGGCCCGGATCACGAACTTCCGGATCGCGAGCTGCGCGATCTCGTCCGGGGAGAGCTGCGGGTACCAGGTCCGAATCCGTTCGACCCAGTCCCGGGCCTGCGGGCCGAGTCGGCGGACCGCCTCCAGCGCGAGATGCTCCGGGGCGTACTGCGGGTCCGCCTTCATCCGGTCCCAGAGCCCGCCCGGCGGCATCGCCGAGGCATCCGTGTCCTCCGGCTCCACCGGAAGGCCGTCCGGCCCCACCTCGGCAGCCGTGGCCAGCCGGCCCGACGGGCCGGCCGGCGCCGAGGCGCCCACCGAGCCACCGACCGGGGCGACGCCCGGACCGGAGCTGGGTCCCGACGCGGCGGCTCCGCCAGCGTCGGGAGGCGGCACCGGCGGGGTCGCCCGGCCGGTGGCCGGCGGCGGGGTGACCCGGGCAGCCTCGGGTGGGGCGGCCCGCCCGGCGGCTGACTGCGGCGTCGTCACCTCCGTCGACAGGTTGGCGTCGTCATCGGCGGGGAACGGTGCGGACTCCGTCAAGAGACACTCCGAATGCGTGGGATGGGGACGAGGTTCGGAGGCGGACAGCGGGACGGGTTCGGCTCAGCGTCGGCCGCGAAGCCGGCCGACGATCCGTTGCAACCGCTGCCTGTTGGCGGGCTTGGCCATCTCGCGCTGCCCGCGGGCGATGAACTGCCGCCCCTGGGGCGATCTGAGGAACATCTGGATCCGGTGCATCAGCGACGCCATCTTGGTCCTCCTGTGGTGGTCGTGCCCCAGGTTTACCCGATCCCGGGTCCCGCCACACCGATCAGCGCCGATCCGGGTCACGGAGTTCCATCATGGCGCGTCGGGACAAGGCACCGCCCCTCGGCCACCGGGTACGCGTCGGGACACCCTGTCGGATCTCTAGTGGAGCCTGGGCACCAGCGCGTCGACCACCTCGGTCGCGTTGCCCTCGTGCTTGGCGTAGTGCTCCGGATAGGCGGAGACCTGCACCGCCTGGGCCGCCTCGGTGAGCCGCATCCGCTGCCAACCGGGTACCCGCCGAAGCGCCTCGAAGAACCGCGCCGTGGCGTACGCCGGGTCCATCAGCCGGTTCACCGGGCCCCAGCCGCTGCTGCTGCGCTGCTGGAACAGTCCGACGGAGTCGTGGTCCCAGCCGGTCCCCTGGTGCGGGTACCGCTTGGACTCCGGCACCACCTCGCTGGCCCGGTTGAGCAGGTTGCTCTCCTGCATCGCGGTGGCCACCCCGATGACCAGCGCGCGGCGCGGCATGCCCATGTCCCGTCCGGTCCGGACGATCGCCCGCGCGTTGTCCATCTGGACCTGGGTCAGGCCGGCCACCGGCCCCGAGTCGACCAGCGGCGGCGACTGACCCGGGTCGTCGGCCTCCGGCGTCGCCGAACCGGCACCGGTACCGGCCCGCTTCTCCGCCTTGCCGCCGGCCGCCGCACCGCCGTTCGACTGGTCCGGCCGGGAGAGCGCGACCCGGTCGTCCGGGTTCGGCGCGGTCGCGGCGGTCGGATCCGCCGTCGGATCCGCCGACCCGGCGCCACTGGTGACGGCGGCCACCAGGCCGAGGCAGCAGAGCACACCGGCCGCCGCCGCGTACCAGGCCGGGTGGCCGCCGCGCCGCTGTCCCAGACCCGCCCGGGCCGCGAGGACGGCCGTCCGGGCGCCGAACCGCCGAGCGTGCACCGCCGCCGGGGCCGCCCAACGACGTACCAGGGCCTCGCAGGTGCGGAAGGTGGCCCAGCGTCGTGCCCAGGCCAGCAGCGCCGCGGCTGCGCGCCGCAGTCGTGGCGCGTGGGCGCGTACCCGGATCACCGCCGCGCGGAGCCGGGCCGCTCCGGGCCGGGCCGCCGCCCGCAGCGGGTCGAGGCCGCGCCGGGCCGGTGGACCGAGCAGGGCCCGGCCGCGTCCGGCGGCACTGCCCAGCCAGGCCAGGACGCCCAGGACCACCGCCCACGGCGTGGCCCGGCCCGGTCGGCCGGTCTCCGCCAACCCGTTGGACGGTACGGACGAGGGGACATCATCCGATCGGACAGTGCGCCGTACGGCGTCGTTCTCGAACTCAGGAAGGTCGTCGTCACGCATCCGACGAGGCTAGGCAGGCGAAATGCCAACTACGGGCAGTGACCGAGTGGCCCTGGCCACATCTGGTGACTGAGTAACCGGTCAGCGGTCGGCAGGCGTGAACGGCAATGGTCAACCCGGACAAACATGGCAAGTCAGGCTCAGCACTCGATGCGTCTCAATTGCCTAGTTACCGCCCATCGTTCGGCACCGACGGTGATCGGAAACCACTCCACCGATCGGCCGATCCGGCCCATGGCCGACCGGCCCACCACCCGATCCCGTTCGGAGCCGGAGCGTGAGACTGTGGGTCATGACCCAGGTCACCGGCGGCCGGGCCCGACCCGATCTCCGCCGCCTCCCCAAGGCGAACCTGCACCTGCACCTCACCGGTTCGATGCGCCCGGGCACCCTCGCCGAGCTGACGGACCGCTACGGGTTGCCGGTGCCCGATCCGCTGCCGACCGGCGCCGTGCACGGCTGGTCGGCGTTCCAGAGCCGCTACGACCTGGCCCGGGCGGCGCTGCGTACCGCCGACGACCTCGGTCGGGTGGTTGCCGAAGCCGTCGCGGACACCGCCGTCGACGGGGGCGGCTGGCTGGAGATCCAGGTTGACCCGACGACGTACGCCGCCCGGCTCGGCGGGCTGGAACCGGTGGTGGAGGCGGTCCTCGCCGGAGCCGCCGGTGGCCGTACCGGGGTGGTGCTGGCCGCGAGTTGGGCCGGACCGCCGGACCAGGCACTCCGGGTGGCCCGGCTCGCCGCCCGGTACGCCGACCGTGGCGTCGTCGGCTTCGGGCTCTCCAACGACGAGCGACGGGGCCGGATCGCCGACTTCGTCCCGGCGTTCCGGGTCGCGACCGGGGCCGGGCTGCTCGCGGTGCCGCACGGCGGCTTCTACGAGGGCGCCTGGCACGTCCGGGACTGCGTGACCCTGCTCGGTGCGCACCGGGTCGGTCACGGACTCACCGCCACCGCCGACCCGGCGACCCTCGACCTGCTGGCCGCCCGCGGGGTGGCGCTCGAGGTGTGCCCCAGCTCATACCCGCCGTTCGGGGTCACCGCCGACCTGGCCTCGACACCGCTGCGTGCCCTGCTGACGGCCGGCGTGCCGGTGGCGTTGGGCACCGACGACCCGCTGCTGTTCGGCACCGGCCTGCTCGACCAGTACCTGCTGGCCCGGGACGTGCTGGGCTGCACCGACGCCGAGCTGGCGGCGCTCGCCACCGGCTCCATCGACGCCTCTGCCGCTCCCCCGGCGGTCAAGACCACGATGCGGGCGGGCGTCGCCGGATGGCTCGGCGGAATGGACCAAGATAGCGGCAGCGTTTGCTACATCGGGGCGCCGTTCGACACGAACGCGTCCCGGCGTACCCCGTTGAGGAGGTCCTGACCGGTGCTCGATCCGAACGAGCTCTACCAACTCGCCGACGATCTGCCCGAACTGGGGCAGCCGGTGCTGATTCAGGCGCTTTCCGGCTTCGTCGACGCCGGGAACGCGACCCGGCTCGCCCGGGAACACCTGATGTCGACGCTCGACTGCCGGACGATCGCGACCTTCGACGTCGACCAGTTGCTCGACTACCGCTCCCGCCGCCCGACGATGATCTTCGTTGAGGACCACTGGGAGCACTACGAGCAACCGAAACTGGAGCTGCACCTGCTCCACGACGACGCGGGTACGCCGTTCCTGATGCTCTCCGGCCCGGAGCCCGACTTCCAGTGGGAACGGTTCATCACGGCGCTGACCGGGCTGATCGAGCGCCTGGGCGTACGGCTCACCGTGGGGCTCAACGCGATTCCGATGGCGGTACCGCACACCCGCCCGACCGGGGTGACCGCGCACGCCACCCGACCGGAGCTGATCATCGGTTACGAGTCCTGGCTGCAGCGCATCCAGGTTCCGGGTGGTGCCGGCAACCTGCTGGAGTTCCGCCTCGGGCAGCGCGGGCGGGACGCGGCCGGGTTCGCGGTGCACGTACCGCACTACGTGGCGCAGTCCGAGTACCCCGGGGCGGCCGAGGTCCTGCTGACCTCCATCTCCCGGGCGACCGGCCTGCTGCTTCCGACCGACCAGCTCCGGTCGGCCGCCGAGGCGGTACGCGTCGAGATCGACCAGCAGGTGACCCAGACCGACGAGGCCGCCTCGCTGGTACGCGCCCTGGAGGAGCAGTACGACGCGTTCACCCGGGGCCGGACCGGTCCCAACCTGCTCGCCAACCCCTCCGGCCCGTTGCCCACCGCCGACGAACTCGGCGCCGAACTGGAACGCTTCCTCGCCGAGCACGGACGCCCCGGGGAGACACCCGGCACCTGAACCACCGCACCGGCCGACACGCCCTCGGGCCGGGTGTCCGACGCGCGTACCGCCGGGCCATCCGGCAGGCTGGGCGTATGCGTCTGGCTACCTGGAACGTCAACTCGGTCAAGGCCCGGCTGCCCCGGCTGCTCGGCTGGCTCGCCGACACCCGGCCCGATGTCGTCTGCCTGCAGGAGACCAAGTGCCCGGACGGGGCTTTTCCGGTTCCCGAGGTCGGTGAGCTGGGCTACACGGTGGCCAGCCACAGCGACGGCCGGTGGAACGGGGTGGCGATCCTGTCCCGGGTCGGGCTGGCGGACGTGACGGTGGGGTTCGCCGACGAACCCGGGTTCCCGGAACCGGAGGCGAGGGCGATCTCGGCGACCTGCGCCGGTCTGCGGGTCTGGTCGATCTACGTGCCCAACGGCCGCACCCCGGACTCGCCGCACTACGAGTACAAGCTGGCCTGGCTGTCGGTGCTACGCGACGCGCTCGCCGTCGAGGTGCGGACCGGGCGTCCCCTGGCGGTCTGCGGCGACTACAACGTCGCGCCGACCGACGCGGACGTGTGGGATCCGACGCTGTTCGTCGGCTCGACCCACGTGACACCGCCCGAACGGCAGGCCCTGGCCGATTTTCGGGCCCTGGGCCTGGTCGACGTGGTACCGACGCCGATGAAGGGGCCGCACCCGTTCACCTACTGGGACTACCGCGCCGGGATGTTCCACCAGAACAAGGGCATGCGGATCGACCTGGTGTACGCCACGGAGTCCTTTGCCGGCACGGTCCGCTCGGCGTACGTCGACCGGGAGGCCCGCAAGGGCAAGGGTCCCTCGGACCACGCCCCGATCGTGGTGGACGCGGACCTCGGGTCCGGTCCGGCCGCCGCCGGACAACCGTAAGGTGGAGCCATGGCAGTGGTGAAGATCAACGCGATCGAGGTGCCGCCCGGTGCCGGCGCCGACCTGGAACGCCGGTTCGCCGCCCGACAGGGCGCGGTCGAGAACGCGCCCGGGTTCCTGGGTTTTGAACTGCTCCGGCCGGTGGGCGGCGAATCCCGGTACTTCGTGTACACGAGGTGGGAGAACGAGGAGGCCTACCAGGCGTGGGCGGCCGGACCGGCCCGGGAGGCGCACGCGCGTACCGGAGCCGAGGGCGAACGACCGAAACCGGTCGCCACCGGGGCCACCCTGCTGGAGTTCGAGGTGGTGCAGCAGGCCGGGCCGACCGGGTAGCTGGCGGCCAGCGCGACGTCGACCACCGTGGCCCGGAGGGGCCCGGGACTCCCGGCGTCGGGAACGCCGGTTTCAGGGTTTGCGGGAGTCGACAAGCGAGGCGAACGCGACGATGTTGTCCGCGTAGCCGGTGCTGCCGCCCACCCAGCGGCCGCCACAGGTGATCAACCGCAGCCAGGGGCGCTGGTAGTCGCCGTACACCCGTTCGACCGGGAGGGCGTCCTTGTCGAACCGCTCGACCGAGTTGACCTCGAAGATCGCCACCGAGCGGTCCTGCCGGACCACCTCGATGCGCGCACCCGCGCGGAGTTTCCCCAGGTCGTGGAAGACCGACGGACCGGTCCGGGTGTCGGCGTGACCGACGATGATCGCCGGCCCGAACTGGCCGGGCGTCGGCCCCCGGTCATACCAGCCGGCCTCGTTGTGCCGGTCCAGGTCGGGGACGGCGATCGAGCCGTCCCCGGCCAGACCCACCCGGTGCACCGGAGCCTCCACCCCGATCGAGGGAATCTCCAGACGCACCGGTCGGCTCGGGGCCAGCACCGGAAACTCCCGGGGCGGCTCCCGGCTGCCGCTGTTCAGGAACCACCACGGTCCGTCCGCCGACCGGCCGAGCCCGGCGCCGGTGGCGAAGACCCCGATCAGGACGAGCAGTACCGCGAGCGGGCCGACCGCACTCCGGCGCTGTCGACCGGCGGGTCCGCCCCGGGCGGCAGGGTGCAGCAGGTGTGCCGCCGGGCGTCGACCGCCGAGGCGCGGTCGGCGGGGGGCGGCGGTGCGGGACATCGGATGCCGGCTCAGATCCCGCCGGGTGCCGCCGGGCGGCGCCGGCGGCGTACCGCGACCAGGCCGAGCAGCGCGCCGAGAGTGGTGGTGACCAGTCCACCGACGACCAGCAGCCGCCCCGGGTCGTCCCCGGCGGTGCCGCCGAACCCGGTCGCCGGGCCCCGACTCGGGCGGGTCGCCCCCACCACCATGAGCCGGGTCGAGGCGCTGCCACCGTCGGGGCAGCTCAACCGGACCCGGTAGGTGTCGGCGCTGGTCTTCTCC
The DNA here is from genome assembly GCF_036422035.1 of Plantactinospora sonchi. NCBI lineage: Bacteria > Bacillati > Actinomycetota > Actinomycetes > Micromonosporales > Micromonosporaceae > Plantactinospora > Plantactinospora sonchi. The sequence continues at coordinate 44,125 of NZ_JAZGQK010000008.1, read as the reverse complement.
GGCACGGTCACCACCGCGGTGAGGAATCCGGCCTGCGGCTGCACGGTGACGCTGCCGAACGCGGGCGACTCGACCGTCGCCGGCTGGGTGTTGGTCCGGCAGCTGGCCTTGATCCCGACCATGAACCCGGCCTCCACCGTGCTCGGGTTCACCTGCACGAAGACGTCGGCGGCGCGGGCCGGGGCGGCGCCGAGGAGTATCCCGGCGAGCGCGACCGACGCGGCGGACACCACGGCCGACAGCGCGACCCGGAGTCGACGGCTGGACACGATCCCCCTTCCCGGCGCCTCGGGCAGGGCCGGACGCGGGGGGCCACCGGGCCTGCCGTACGGAGAAATCCTCTCATCTGACGGCCTCGGGCACACCCGGTCGCGGGTTATCGGTCAAGATCAGCTGTGCCGGCCGGCCATCGCGTAGGCTCAGGTACCCGTGACCGTCACCAGCCAGGACCAGACCAGCCGGAATCCCGCGGAACGCCCCGACCGGGCCACCGCGACACCCGGCGACCAGCCGGCGGCCGGCCACCGCGCCCAGATCCGCACCTTCCATCCGCGTCGTGGGCGGCTCGGCACCCGGCAACACGACGCGCTCGACCGGCTGTGGCCGACGTACGGGCTGGTTGTCCCGCCGGGACCGACCACCGCGCCGCCGCCCGCCGAGCCACCCACCCCGCTCGACCTGGGCACACTGTTCGGCCGCCGGGCGCCGGTGGTGCTGGAGATCGGGTTCGGGATGGGCGACGCCACGGCGGAGATGGCCGCAGCCGACCCGGGCCGGGACTACCTCGGCGTCGAGGTGCACACGCCGGGCATCGCCAACCTGCTCTCCCTCGTCGAGCGGCTCGGGCTGACCAACGTCCGGATCGCCCGGGGGGACGCCCTCGATCTTCTCCGGCACCAGCTCCCGCCGGACCGGCTCGACGCGATCCACGTGTTCTTTCCCGATCCGTGGCCGAAGCCCCGGCACCACAAGCGCCGGTTGATCCAGCCCGCGCACGTCGCGCTGCTCCGGTCCCGGCTGGCTCCCGGCGGGGTCCTGCACTGCGCCACCGACTGGGCCGAGTACGCCGAGGCGATGCTGAGCACACTGACCGCCGATCCGGGCCTGGTCAACATGTTTCCCGACTACGCGCCCCGGCCGGCGGGCAGGCCGGTCACCAAGTTCGAGCGCCGGGCGACCCGCGCCGACCGGCCCGCCTTCGACCTGATCTTCCGCCGCCGCTGACCGTACGCGCCGAGGGTGCCACCCACCGGCGCGACGGTGGGCCCTGTACCGGGACCGGCGTCGGGCCGAACGTGGAATCGGTGCCGCGCCGGGAAAGGGACCGTGGTCGGACCGGGAGCGGGATGGGAGTGGAATGGGCGCGGGCCGGGGGCGGATTGGCGTTGCCGTGATCGGCCAGGCACCATGGACCGGCCATGACGCTCACTGACCAGCTGCCGGGCAGCGCCGAACCCGACGTCCTCTTCGACGCGTTCGCCGGTTGGGCGCTGGAGCGCGGACTCGCCCTCTATCCCCACCAGGAAGAGGCGCTGATCGAGATCGTCTCGGGCGCCAACCTGATCCTGAGCACCCCGACCGGTTCCGGCAAGAGTTTGGTCGCCACCGGTGCCCACTTCGCCGCCCTCGCCGACAACCGGGTGAGTTTCTACACCGCGCCGATCAAGGCGCTGGTGTCGGAGAAGTTCTTCGCGCTCTGCGAGATCTTCGGCGCGGAGAACGTCGGCATGCTGACCGGGGACGCCAGCGTCAACGAGGACGCCCCGATCATCTGCTGCACCGCCGAGATCCTGGCCAACATCGCGCTGCGGGACGGCGCCCGGGCCGACGTCGGCCTGGTGATCATGGACGAGTTCCACTTCTACTCCGAGCCGGACCGCGGCTGGGCCTGGCAGGTGCCACTGATCGAGCTGCCCCAGGCGCAGTTCCTGCTGATGTCCGCCACGCTGGGCGACGTGACCCGGTTCGTCGACGACCTGGCCCGGCGTACCGGGCGGCCGACCGCGGTGGTGAAGAACGCGGAACGGCCGGTGCCGCTGATGTTCTCGTACGCCATGACGCCGCTGCACGAGACACTGGAGGAACTGCTCGGTACGAAGCAGGCGCCGATCTACGTCGTGCACTTCACCCAGGCCGCCGCGCTGGAACGGGCCCAGGCGCTGATGAGCGTCAACGTCGCCACCCGGGCCGAGAAGGACATGATCGCCGAGGCGATCGGCAACTTCCGGTTCACCTCCGGCTTCGGGCGTACGCTGTCCCGCCTGGTCCGGCACGGCATCGGCGTACACCACGCCGGGATGCTGCCGAAGTACCGGCGCCTCGTGGAGACCCTGGCCCAGGCCGGCCTGCTCAAGGTCATCTGTGGCACCGACACCCTCGGCGTCGGGATCAACGTGCCGATCCGGACCGTGCTCTTCACCGGCCTGTCGAAGTACGACGGGGTCCGGACCCGACTGCTCAAGGCGCGGGAGTTCCACCAGATCGCCGGCCGGGCCGGCCGGGCCGGCTTCGACACCCTCGGCCGGGTGGTGGTGCAGGCGCCGGAGCACGTGATCGAGAACGAGAAGGCCCTGGCGAAGGCGGGCGACGACCCGAAGAAGCGCCGCAAGGTGGTCCGGAAGAAGCCGCCGGAGGGGTCGATCGGCTGGGGGCAGCCCACCTTCGACCGTCTCGTCGAGGCCGAGCCGGAACCGCTCACCTCCAGCTTCCACGTCAGCCACGCGATGCTGCTCAACGTCATCGCCCGGCCCGGTGACGCGTTCGCCGCGATGCGGCACCTGCTCACCGACAACCACGAGGATCCGGCCGCGCAGCGCCGGCACATCCGCCGGGCCATCGCGATCTACCGGGCGCTGCTGGCCGGCGGCGTGGTCGAACAACTGCCGGAGCCGGACGAGACCGGTCGGCGGGTACGCCTCACCGTCGACCTGCAGCTCGACTTCGCGCTCAACCAGCCACTGTCGCCGTTCGCGCTGGCCGCGATCGAACTGCTGGACGCGGAGTCCCCGACCTACGCCCTGGACGTGCTGTCGGTGATCGAGTCCACGCTGGACGATCCCCGGCAGATCCTGTCGGCCCAGCAGTTCAAGGCACGTGGCGAGGCGATCGCCGCGATGAAGGCCGAAGGCATCGAGTACGAGGCCCGGCTCGAACTGCTCGACGAGGTCACCCACCCGAAGCCGCTGGCCGAACTGCTGGACGCCGCGTACGAGATGTACCGCCGGGGGCACCCGTGGGTCGCCGACTACGAGCTGCGCCCGAAGGCCGTGGTCCGGGACATGTACGAACGGGCGATGACCTTCACCGAGTACGTCAGCTTCTACGGGCTGTCCCGCTCTGAGGGGCTGGTGCTGCGCTACCTGGCGGACGCGTACCGGACGCTGCGGCAGACCGTTCCGGAGAACGCCAAGACCGAGGAACTCGTCGACCTGATCGAGTGGCTCGGCGAACTGGTCCGCCAGGTCGACTCCAGCCTGATCGACGAGTGGGAGCGGCTGCGCAACCCCGGCGCGGTGGCGGAGAAGGTGCTCGACGAGCGTCCTCCGGCGGTCACCGGCAACGTGCGGGCGTTCCGGGTGCTGGTCCGCAACGCCCTGTTCCGCCGGGTCGAGTTGGCGGCCCTGCGCCGCTGGGACGAGCTCGGCGAACTCGACAGCGCCGACGGTTGGGACGCCGACGCCTGGGCGGACGCGTTGCAGCCGTACTTCGAGGCGTACGACGAGATCGGCACCGGCCCGGCGGCCCGGGGTCCGGCGTTGCTCATGATCGACCAGGGCCGGGAACGCTGGACGGTCCGGCAGATCTTCGATGACCCGGACGGCGACCACGACTGGGGGATCAGCGCGGAGGTCGACCTGGCGGCCTCCGACGCGGCCGGTGCCGCGGTACTGCGGATCACCGAGGTCGGCCAGCTCTAGCCGGTCCCTCTCCCGAGTAGACGGTCGGGTACGTGGTCCCGCCGGAGAGCCATCCTGACCTGCTGCGGCGGTGTGCTGCCGTCGGCGGGGAGCGAGCCGTGATCGTCTGGTCTCCCAGGTGCTGCTCGTGGCTTCCGACAGACGGTGGGTACAGGCGTCAGTGTCGGGCGACCACGTCGGGCAGGGCGGGTTCGCGCAGCGGGCGCAGGAGGAGCCAGCCGACCGCGGGTAACACGATCAACGGGACGAGAGCCGCCCGCAGCGAGGTGGCGTCGGCGAGTGCCCCGATCGCGGGACTGACCAGGCCGCCGATGCTCACCGCGAGTCCCAGGGTGACGCCGCTGGCCGCGCCGACATGGCGGGGCAGGTAGTCCTGGCCCAGGGTGATGTGCAGCGAGAACGGCGCGTAGAGCGCGCCCGAGGCGAGGACGACGAAGACGAACAGCAGCGGCCCGGGCACCAGAACGACCCCCGCGACAGCAACGACGCTCAACGCGTACGACCACCGCGTCACGGGGAGCCGGCCGTGGCGGGCGGCGAGGCTGCCGCCGACGACGGTCCCGACCGCACCACCGATGTAGAGCATGAACAACGCGGCCGTACCAACCGTCTCGCCGCCGCCCACCCGCTGGACGGCGAACAGCGACACGAACGAACTCAGCGCGACGAAGACGATCGACCGGCAGACGACGGCCCCGGACAGCAGCAGGAACGAGCGACGGTCGTCGCGGCCCGCGGGTGCCGCGGCGGCCGGGGAGACCGCGGCGGCGATTCTCACCGAACGCAGCGCCGCGACGCACAACGCGGCACCCACCAGCGCCGGGACGACCAGCAGCGGTGACGCGTGCAACCCGCCGGTGGCAACGACCCCGGCGACGAGTAGCGGCGCGGTCGCGAAGCCGAGGTTGCCACCGAGGGAGAACCAGCCCATCGCCTGGTGGCTGTGCCCGGCGGCCAGGCGCGCGACGCGTGCGGCCTCCGGGTGGTACGCGGCGACGCCGATCCCGGACACCGCGACGACCACGAGAGTGAGCGTGTAGCTGCCGGTCACCCCGGCCAGGGCCACGCCTGTCCCGCCCACGACAGTGCTCACCGGCAGCAGCCACGGCATCGCCCACCGATCGGTGAGCGCGCCGAACAACGGCTGCACGATCGAGGACAGCAGCGACGCGGCGAGCACGATGCCCCCGGCAGCGGCGTAGCCGTAGCCGTGCTCCGTGACGAAGAACGGCACCAGCGCGGCCACCGCGCCCTGGTAGACGTCCACACACGCGTGGCCGAGGGACAACAGCAGGATCGCCGGAGAACGTTTGGACACATCATGATCGTGTGCCGGATCGTCATGGCGCGCTTCCGATAAGATGCCAAACGATGTCGGAAAACCGCCACCAGCCCCAAGCGCCCACCCGGGTCCAAGCCATGGCGCCCGGCGAACAGATCACCGCCCATCACCACGACGACCACCAGATCGTCTATGCCGGCTCGGGCGTTCTGGCCGTCACCACGGAGGCGGGGACGTGGGTCGCGCCCGGCACGCGGGCGATCTGGGTACCAGCCGGCTGCGTACACGCCCACCGTGCCCACGGGGCGCTGGAACTCCACCTGCTCGGGCTGCCCACCTCGGCCGATCCGCTCAGCGTCGACGCGCCCACCGTGCTGAACGTCAGCCCGTTGCTACGCGAACTCATCCTCGTCTGCACCCGCGACCCGGACGACGACAGCCCCGAACGCCGCCGGCTACGCGCGGTCCTGCTCGACCAGCTACGCGCCTCCCCGCAACAACCCGTCCAACTCCCCACGCCCAGCGACCCTCGGGTACGGGCGGTGTGCGACCTCCTCCTCGACGATCCGGCTGACAGCCGCACCCTCGCCGAGCTCGGTCGCCAGGTCGGCGCGGGAGACCGCACCCTGAGCCGCCGGTTCCGCACCGACCTCGGCATGACGTTTCCCCAGTGGCGCACGCAACTGCGTCTCTACCACGCGTTGCACCTACTGGCCGGCGACGAACCGGTCACCACCGTCGCCCACCGCTGCGGCTGGTCCTCGACCAGCGCGTTCATCGACGCCTTCCGCCGCGCCTTCGGCGAGACACCCGGAGCGCACCGCCGGCATTGACCGCGTCGGCCGGCGACGAATCACTGGTCACGGTTCACCCTTCGAAGGCTCAGGGCCGACACCTCACCGGATGGCCACCTATCGCGGTTTCGGAGGGATCGTCCGGCCAGTCGGGATCGACGTTGCAGGCCGGGGACCGACTTTTCTCGGAGACGTCCCGCACCCTCGCATCGTCATATCGTGGCAGAGCGATGCCGGGGGGCGACAGGCGAAGTGTCCTCAATGTCGTCGCCCTGTTGCCGGCGGCCTCCACGCGTACTGCTCGTCGCGTACCGCATCGGCCACACCCCGGCATGGTGCAGCCGCAGCTCGGCGATCTCGCTCACCGGAGCGCCGGTCAGTCTGTCCGTGGCATCCGGCCACGGGGCCCGCACAGAAACACGTTTGGCTGATCACGGCGCCCGCTGCTAGATTTCCGGAGGCCGTGCGAGAGACCGAGGAGGTGGTACCCGTGAACGTTTCGACATGGGTGCTCCCCTCTGGGGTCACGGTCGGACGATAGGTCGTCCGGGAGCGCCGTTCACGAGCACTCCCGAAAGGCACGACCATGCGATTCACTTCTGAACAGCGCCTCGATGACGGCGTCCTCGAACGCGAATTCACCCTCGGCGAGATCCCCGGCATCCTGTGGACGCCCGCATCCGCATCCGCACCGGTCCCGCTGATCCTGCTCGGCCACCCCCCGCTCGGACTGCACAAGATGTACCCCCGCCTGGTGGCGCGGGCCCGGCGCGCCGCGGCGGATGGCTTCGCTGCGGCCACCATCGAGCTCCCCGGGAGCGGTGACCGGCCCCGTTGGGCCGCCGCCGAGCAGGCCCGCGCCGACCTGCGCCGGGCCATGGATGCCGGCGAGCCGGTCAGCTCCGAGATCATCGACGCCCTCATCCTCCCGCTCGTCGACAGGGCGGTCCCGGAATCGCAGGCCGCCCTGGACGCCCTCCTTACGCTGCCCGAGGTCGGCGGCCCGGTCGCGTACTCGGGGGGAGTGATCTCCGTCGGCACTCGGCTGGCGGTGGTCGAGCCGCGCATCGTGGCCGCCGGCTTCTTCGCTGGGAGTTTCGTACCTCGCGCCATATTCGAGGAGGCCCGCCGGGTCACCATTCCGCTGCATGTCCTGCTGCAGTGGGATGATGAGCGGAACGACCGACAGGCGGCCCTGGACCTGTTCGACGCCTTCGGTTCCCAGGAGAAGACGCTGCACGCCAACATGGGCGGACACACCGGTGTCCCGCAGTTCGCCGGGGAGGACGCGGCCGGGTTCTTCGCCCGGCATCTGCGCTAGCCGCGGGCCGGGGCCCCGCCGCCAGGCCGGCGGCAGGCGGTAGGCGGCGCCGGCCAGCACTCCGCCATCGCGGACAGACCCCGTCGAGGACCACCACGGACCCGAAAAGTGTCGCTGCGGACTGGCCACCTTCGACCGGACAGGACTGTCGCGTCCGGCCGAAGATTGCGGATGATCAAGGCGCTGACCAGGGGCTCGCAAGGTAGGTCCGGACAACCGGGTCCGCCGCAGTCCGGACCTACCTTGCGGATTCCGGGTGGAGCCGGCACCTGGCGAGCCGGAGCCGCCTGCAAACGTCCTGGTCATTGCCGCCCCGAGGAACGCTCGCACGGTTCGAGCGGACGCGACAGCCACTGTCCGGTCCGGTTGGATCTGGCACGGCCGGTTGCTCGCGAACTGCGGTGATGCCAGACAACTCGGACGGCCCTGCGCGATGCTGCCCGGACCTACTTGGCACTTTCGGGGAGGGCCACCCCGAGCGCCCGCTCTTCGGGTGGCGATCGCCGGTCATGCTACCGATATGACGGCCTATCCCTGGCAGCGCGAGCTGCGCACGCGGTGCGAGGCCGAGTTCGACTTCCTGGTGGTCGAGCACGGCTGCCGGCGACGGGGCCGGTTCTGTCGTGGCGGGTTCGAGATCTTCTACTGGAACAGGACGACAGGTGTCCGGGTCACGGTTGAATTCCGGGAAGAGTTCGTGGTCCACCTCTGTCCGTTACCGGAAGGCCGGTTCCCACCCCGGGTCGACGAGCACGGCGGGCGGCGGCGCATCGAGTGGTATGACGCGTTCGACGCGGTCAAGCTGGTCACCAAGCGCCGGCCTCGGTTCGACCAGCGCCAGCTCTTTGAGAATCACCCGGCGGTCATTGCTGCCTACGCGGACGCCCTGCGAGGGCCCTGCCAGTCCCTGCTGCGTGGCGAGGAAGAGATGTGGGCGCGGCTGCGCCGCCAGATCCGGGCCCGGATCGGGTACTGGAACAAACGATGGGACGGCGTGGACCCAGTGGGGGGCGTTGTCCGGCGCGATCGGGGGCGACCACCGCCGCAGCCCCACCCCTGAACCTGTCGAAAGTCGGCCTGAAGACTCCACACGACGTGCGGCACTTCAGGCGTCCTGCCGAAGCTGGTGCCAAGCACCATGGACGTTGCCAACATCACGCGGGCCGGACAGCGACGACAACCACCATTGTCGCGCCCGCCTGAAGTTTGCGGATGACGACCGCGCTGGCCAGCGGTCCGCAAGGTAGGTCCGGACGTTTCTGTGCCCGGTTGTCCGGATGTATCTTGCGGTTTCCGCCGGGGTCAGAGTCGGGCGGGCTGGCGAGGCGAGGTTCGACGGCCGCCTTCCTGCCTCCGGTGAGTCGGCGTTCGCTGGCGAGCATCGGGCGCCCACCGCGCGGGTGCCGGCGTGTGGTCCAGGTGGGGCTCGTCAGCTTGGCAGGGTCAGGTCGGCTGTGGCCGCTGCCGCACCAGATCGCGCTCTTGACCTCAAGCCGTCTCGAGGTTGCAGGATCCAAGCCAGGACCACGTTCTCTGACATTCCATCCACGGGAGAGCACATGAGTACCGACACCAGCTTCTACTCGATCATCGACTACACGGTCGATGGGCCTGAAACGCAGCGTGAACTCGTGGCCGCCTTCGCCGATATTCAAGAGCAGTGGGTACGCTTCTATCCCGGCTACCTGTCGGCCCGGTTCCACGTCAGCAACGACGGCACCCGCGTCTACAACATCGTGCACTGGGCAAGCGAGGCGGACTACCGCAACTTTGTGGCGACCTCCGACACCGAAGGCCGGATGGCGGCCATCGGCAAGGCCCTGGGCGGCTTGTCCGGCAAGGCCGAACCTCGCATGAGCGGCAACCCCACTTACGTCGTCGTCCGTGAGGTCGGTCCCGGCCCGCAGCAGACCGATGCCTGAACCCGACTCACCCGAGCGTGTGCAGCGATCTGACGCTGCCCGTCGAATGAAGGAACCCATGAAGGTCGAGATATACGCGGACATTCTGTGCCCGTGGTGCTATATCGGCAAGCGGCGCCTCGCCGCCGCCCTAGCCAAGATCACCGACCGCGACCGGATACAGATCGTCTGGCGTAGCTACGAACTCGCTCCGGAGGAAGGCAAAGTCCCGGGCCTGACGGCCGCTGAGGCGATGGTGGGCTGGTGGGGAGAGCAGGCTCCCGCCAGGATCACGCGTATCCGCGCGCTGGGTAAGGCAGAAGGCTTGGAACTCAACCTGCACCGTGCGCAGCCGGTGAATACGTTCGACGCCCACCGGCTGTGTCACCTCGCCGCCGACCACGGTGTCGCGGACAGGATGATGGAGCGCCTGCTCCACGCCTACCACACCGAAGGTCTCAACGTCGCCGAGCCGCAGACCCTCGAACGGCTGGGCAACGAGGCCGGGCTAGACCCGACCGACGTACGTACCCTGCTCGGCAGTGACGACTACGCCGAGCATGTGCGGGCCGACGAACGCCGGGCCGCGGAACGCGGCGTGACGGGCGTCCCGTCGCTGGTGATCGACGGCCAACGCCCGGTTTCCGGTGTCCAGACCCCTGAAGAGCTACACCACCTGTTCGTCAATGCCTGCTCTTCTTCGCCCACAGGGTAAGTCCGGATCCTACAAAATCATCTACAAGGTAGGTCCGGACTCCACCGCCCCGACCAGCCGCGCGTCCGCCCGGCCAAGACCGTCCAGCGTCCGCGCGGTGCGCTGGTCGGCTAAGGCGTGTTTCAAAAGCCGGTCAGAGCCACTCGGTGATGGTGGTGATGGCCAGGACGGCTTGGAAGCGGACTGCCAACTTGTCGTATCGGGTGGCGACGCCGGGATGGCGTTTGAGCCGGTTGATGCTGTTCTCGACGGCGTGGCGTAGCCGGTAGAGGTCCCTTCGAACGCGGGTGGCCGCCCGCCCTTGGAGCCTCTGGCCTTGCGGTGGGCGTCCTGGTCGGTCTTACTGGGGATGCAGGCCTTGATCCCGCAGGACCGTAGATGGGTGCGGTTGCCGCGGCTGGTGTAGGCCTTGTCGGCCAGGACCAGGTCGGGACGGGTACGGGGTCGGCCCACCCCGAGGCGGGTCACCCGGATACGGCGCAGGACGGGGATGAACTGCGGACTGTCACCACGGTGCCCGGCGGTCACGATCAGGGAGAGGACCTTTTGTCCCTGCTCACAGGCCAGGTGAGTCTTGGTGGTCAGCCCGCCGCGTGACCGCCCAGCGCGTGGTCGGCTGGTTCGTCGTACACGCCGCCGGGTGGTTCCTTCTGCAGGTGCCCGTCGGTGCGGGCGCCTGCGGCGTGTTGGTGGGCGCGGCTGGTCATCGAGTCCACGCTCACCGTCCAGCCGATCCGGCCGGCCGCGTCGCCGGCGGCCTGCAACGCGGTCAGGATTTTGTCGCAGGTGCCGTCACGCTGCCAGCGGCGGAACAGGCCGTAGACGGTGGGCCAGGGCGCGTACTCGGCCGGGATGTCGCGCCATGGGGCGCCGATCCGGATCCGCCAGCGGATCCCGATGAGCTGCCGTTTTTCCCACTTCGGCGGACGCCCCGTCGTCGATGCGGCAGGTAGAAGCGGAGCCAGAACAGCCCACTGCCTGTCGGTCAGGTCGTGCCGCCTCGTCACCGCCACGCTGGGCACGAGGTCTCCGGTATGAAGTTTCGGCTTGGTCGCAGAACCAGATACCGGAGACCTCTTCAGTCGTCGATCACCGCCACGCCGTGACCTCGGACGGCTCGCAAGATCACTCGCAGACTTTCCCGGACACTCGCAGGGTTCAGCCGGACGCGACAACTGTCGCGTCCAGTTCCAGGTTGCGGATGATCAAGGCGCTGACCGGCGGCTCGCAAAGTAGGTCCGGACGCCGGCGAGCCGAATCGTCCGGACCTACTTTGCGGATTTCCCGGCCGGACGGTGACGAGCCGGCACGTCCCCCGCCGAACACCGGAACCGCGGCACGCACGAGGGGCGCGCGGGGAGCCTGAACGGCATGCCGGCGAAGCCAGCCCACCAACGCGACCAGACCGCCGGCGAGGGCGACGAGCGCGACTCCCCGATAGCCGATCGAGTTGCTGAACAGGTTGAAGAACATCGACCCGGTGGCGGTACCCAGCAGAAACCCTGCACCCTGCCGGTACCAATCCCGAGGCCCCACACCCGAGCCAGCCGGCGCACTCCCGCCTGCATCCACCGGCCCGATCCGCTGCACACGGTCATCATCCACGCGCCCAGCGTGGACCGAGCCGAAAAGGACCCGGTACTGAGCCACCGCCGACGGTCGGCCCTCGCGGACGGTGGTCGACCGGTCGGAAATGATCTTGTAGTGCTCAGGGACTCGCAAGGTAATCCGGACGGCTCGCAAGATCGCTCGCAAGGTACTCCGGACTCTCGCAAGGTTCGAGCGGACGCCACAACAGCTGTCGCGTCCGGTTGGAGGTTGCGGATGACGACGATGGTGACCAGCGGTTCGCAAGGTCGGTGCGGACGTTCCCGCCTGCGATCGTCCGGAAGTACTTTGCGGTTCCCCCGGTGTGGGTTCGGCGTACAGGTCCGAGTACGTGGGGAGGTATCCGTACAGAACACGGCGCCGTGTGGTGTGCACGCGCGTGGTCCCGGCATTGCGGCTGTGGCGGCGACGGGCCGGGAAGGCTCAGTTGCCGCCAACCTGGCTCAGCGCGGTCGCCAGTCCGGTCAGCGCCAGGGCGGTGCACAGGAGTACGGCGACGTCGCGCGCGAAACGGCGAGCGACGGCGCCGGCGCGACCCTGCGCTGTTCCGTTCGGCCAGTCGTCCCCGTCCAGGAACACCACTCTCGGGTCGCCGTCCGCCGCCACCACCCCGGCCGCGACGACCGGTCGGTCCGCCGGGACGATGAACTCCTGTTCGATCCGCTGGTCGTGGAAGTCGTTGCGGGGATCCTCGTCCCGCGCACTGAGGACCATCATCGCGCTGTTGAAGAGGAACAGCTTGCGGGTGCGGACCGGACGAGCGAGGTGGATCGGCGCGTCGCCGACGTCGCCGTGCAGCCTCGTGTCGCCGCTTTCGGCATCGGCGTCCGTGGTGGTCTCCGTGTAGTTGTCGTTGACCACGTGGTCGTGGCTGCGGACGGACTGGTACCCGACGCAGGCCCGGCCGCTGCGAGCCGCGGTGATCACCGGCCCGGCGGCTGTCCGTCCGACAACCACCACGCGGGTGCCGGGCCGGGCGGACGCGAACTCGGCGCAGGTCAGCACCGGCCGGCGACCGATCAGCCACCACCGCAGCGCCACCCGCGCCGCCGCGATGCCCGAGGACAACGCGCCGACCCAGATCCACCAGACCAGGAGCCTCACGGCGTCGGCCGCGACCACAGCCGAATGGCCGACGCGGATGGCAGCACCACCAGACATGTCATGGATACATCATCACCGATGCCGGCCAGCAAGATTCATGCCGACCAGCGCCGAGTTCGCGGCGACGCGTCACACCGGACCCGCAACCTACTCCGGACAGCTCGCAAGATCGCTCGCGGTGGCGCCCGGACACTCGCAAGCGTCGAGCGGACTCGACAAGTCGCCTGTCGCGTCCGGTTCTAGACCGTGTTTCATAGGTGGGTCGGCTGGTCGGCGCAGGCTGTACCTGATCGGCGTGTCGATGATCGATAAATAGTGAGGTCTCCGGTAGATGGTTCATCGACGAAGAAGACCATCAGTCCGGAGACCTCGTGGCCACCATACCGGTGACGAGGCGGCACGACCTGACCGACGCGCAGTGGGCGGCGCTGAAGCCGTTGCTGCCCAGGGGCAAGAAGCCAGGTCGGCCGCCGAAGTGGAGTAAGCGGCAGCTCATCGACGGGATTCGGTGGCGGGTCCGGGTCGGCTCGCCGTGGCGGGACGTGCCTGTGGCGTACGGCCCCTGGCAGACGGTGTACGGGCTGTTCCGCCGATGGCAGAGTGACGGTACCTGGGCGCGGATCGTGACCGGGCTACAAGCCCGGGCGGACGCCGCTGGGCTTATCGCCTGGGACGTCAGCGTGGATTCCACCATCGCCCGAGCACACCAGCACGCGGCTGGTGCCCGCACCGCCCGCCGGTAGCAGGCGGAGTCGCCGGGCGGGGTCCAGGATGAGCCCGCTGACCACGCGTTGGGTCGTTCTCGCGGCGGGTTGACCACGAAACTGCACCTGGCGTGCGAGCAGGGCCAGAAGCCGCTGTCGATGGTGGTGACGGCCGGGCAGCGCGGCGACAGTCCGCAGTTCGTACCGGTCCTGGCGGGCATCCGCGTTCCCCGCATCGGGGTGGGCCGGGCCCGTATTCGACCGGACCGGGTGCTCGCGGACAAGGCGTACACGGGCAAGGCCAACCGGGACCACCTAACCAGACGCGGGATCCGCGCCACCATCCCGATCAAGGCCGACCGAGCGGCGAGCCGGCGTAGGAAGGGGTCGAAGGGCGGCCGGCCACCGGCCTTCGACCCCGAGACGTACAAGCAACGACACGCTGTCGAGTGCGGTATCAACCGGCTCAAACGCCACCGCGGAGTCGCCACCCGGTACGACAAGCTCGCCGTCCGCTACCTCGCCACCCTGCACATCGTCGCGATCAACGAGTGGCTGTAACTAACCTCTGAACACGGCCTAGCCACAGAACCCACGGGAGACCCATGGAAGTCATCGATTTCTACCGGCTGAGCCGCCGGATCACCGATCAGCTCGCACCCAAGATCAGCCCGAAGTACCGGCCGATCGTCTTGGAATCCGGAGGCGCCGGGGCCTGGGACCTGGCGATCACGGAGCTCGTCGGCGCCCTGTCGGAGGAGGACGTTGTGATCACCACGGCGGAGAAGGACGCGCTGCGGGAGCTCATGGAGTTCCGCCGGGAGCCTCTGACGTACCTGGAGCAGATCCGGACCTCGGACTGACAACCGAAGCGTAGATCGGGCCCCTCGAACCCTGCACCGTGTCGACCAGCGGGCGTCCCAGACCTGGCCCGATCTCGGCGAGCATGTCGATGGCGACATTCACCGAACGGTAGATCTCGGGATCCGACTGCGGAAGGTGTCAAGATTTTTGAGGCGGGTTGATCAGGGATTCTTTGAGTGAATCTGCTGGTCGTCCTGCTCCTGAGCGGGGTGGGTTGATCCATGCCGCTGCGGGCAGGACTGCTGGTTCGGGGTGTTTACCGACGAATCGTTCGGGGTGGCGCTGGTAGGCGGCGGTCAGGACCTCGGCGCGGACCGCGTGGACGGTGCCGGCGTCGCTGTACGGGTTGTCGTTGCTGGCATGCGGCCGCGAGTGGCTCTTGGTCACGCCGAGGTCGGCGAGTAGGAACGCCACCGGTTTGGCTGTGGGACCGGCCCTGGCAGACCGTGTATGGGCTGTTCCGCCGCTGGCAGCGCGGCGGGGTCTGGCAGCAGATCCTCACCGGCCTGCAAACTGACGCCGACGCGGCGGGGCTGATCGACTGGGACGTCAGCGTCGACTCCCCGATCACCCGCGCTCACCAGCACGCCGCCGGCGCCCGGACCCGGCCGCAGGAGCAGGAGGAGCCGCCCGGCGGCGTCGAGGACGAACCCGCCGACCACGCCCTGGGCCGTTCCCGGGGCGGCTTGACCACCAAACTGCACTTGGCCTGCGAGCAGGGTCAAAAGCCCTTCGCTGTGGTGTTGACCGGTGGGCAGCGCGGCGATAGCCCGCAGTTTGCGAAGGTCCTGGCTCGCGTCCGGGTACCACGCCCAGGCGTCGGGCGTCCGCGTACCCGTCCGGACCGGGTCCTGGCCGATAAGGCGCACGGCTCGGCCGCCAACCGAGAGCACCTACGGCGACGCGGGATCAAGGCGACGATCCCGATCAAAGACGACCAGGCCGCCAACCGGCGCAAGAAGGGGCCGAAGGGCGGACGACCGCCGACCTTCGACCCCGAGATCTACAAGCAGCGCCACTCTGTGGAGTGCGGCATCAACCGGCTCAAGCTGCAAACGCGGCCTGGCCACGCGCTACGACAAGCTCGCCGTCCGCTACCAGGCCACCTACAACGTCGCCGCGATCAACGAATGGCTCTGAGCTCACTTACGAAACACGCGCTAGGTTGCGGATGATCAAGGCGCTGACCAGCGACTTGCAAGGCAGGTTCGGACGCCGAGAGCCCAATCGTCCGAACCTGCCTTGCGGATTTCGGCCCCCAGGCGTCCACGGTCGAGTCATGCTGAGGCGGTGAGCAGCGGCTCGCAAGGTGACCCGGACGGCTCGCACGATCATCCGCAAGGTAGGTCCGGATTCCGCAAGATTCGCGTAGACGGCGCTTGAGGACTAACGTTCGGGAAAGTCACGCTAAGCCAGTTCGAGCGATAACTCTCGATTGTGGTGATCGTTGACATGGCGTGAAAGGTCTTCTGACGGCCGTCGAAGAGGCGGTCTACGGTCGGCTTGCTGGCGTTCTCTGCAATGGAACGTTGCCAGAGTGCGCGACCACGCGGCGGAGGCTCCTCAACCAAGATCACCGTTAGCGTGACTTTCCCGAACGTTGGTCCTCAATCGCCGAGTGGCAGTGGTCCCAGGCGTAGCCGAACCGATCACAGCTCCAGCAGGCGTTGGTCTGGCGCGGCACCCGGGGCATCTTCCCGGCCACGTAGGCCACCAGCTTCCCTGCGCGCAGCAGCGCGGCCAGCCTGGTGTACGTCCGCTATTTTTCGGACCGTACTACTGGGACACCCCAAGTAGACCCTCGTTGCTACCGTCCACTGTGTGGCGGTGCAGCGGAAGACATGGGCAGAAACACTCAAGGAGGCCGCCGGGATCGGCCTGATGCTCAACATCCTGGCCCTCCCGGCGGCCTTCGGCGTCTTGGCCGAGACGGACCACTGGTACCTCGCGTTTCTCGCGATCCCGGCCTTGGCGGTGCTGTGCGTCGTTATCGCCGTGATCGCCCGGCTGATCGGCTCGATCCGCCCTCCGCGCGACTTCTACCGGGAGCCGCGGCCTCCCGGCCAGGCACGCGTGATCCTCACCCGCACCGCCGCCGTCGTCGGACTGCTCGCCGCCGCAGCCGCCGGGATCGCCCTGATGGGCGTGGGCATCCAGGTCGCCACCGACTCCCCGGTCTGCGACCCGGAGGTTAGCCGGTGCGTCCTGGTCGTCGACGGCGTCGCACGGGGTGAGACGAACACGTCCGTCGAGAGCCAGCAGACCGGCAACTTCCTGGCCGGCATGATCGCGTTCTTCCCGGGCCTGTGCCTGCTGGTCGCGACCTACTTCGGGGCCAAGGCGCTCACCAGGTCGATCACCGCCGCCCGGGAGTAAATTCACCCAGGGGTGGGTGCCGGCCACACGCTGTTTTCCAGCCGGGTACCCACGAGGCCGGACCGATTCGACTCGATGGTGCTGACCTTGGCCGAGCTGTTAAGCGGGCGGGTTGAGGTGTTCGACACCCGCCAGTGAGGTCGATGCCTGCCAGGGCAGCAAGCCCGTCGTGGGCGACGCCAGAGCGGGCTCCGCCTCGGATGCCGAAACGCCCGTCGTGTCCGGTCCGCTCGAAGTTGGCCACTGCCTATGAGGCTGATCTGGGGCGGGACAAGTCTGTCCGGAGGGCCTCGGAGACGGGGTAGTGCCGCCATTGTTTCCAGTCCGGCGCAGGGTCGCGTAGTTCGGGTAGTGCGTGTTCGAGGGCAGTGGCCGGGTGGCCGGTGGTGGCGACGAGTCGGTCGAGCACGATCAAACGTCGGCTGCTGGACCCCGTTGGTGCGCCGAGGCAGGTCCATAGCTCTTCGTGGGGCAGGGCGTGGACGGCGGCGAGCCTGGCGACGTAGGAGACCAGCGTCTCGTGGTGTGCAGGCCGCAGCGGGATGGGCAGCCGGGGCAGCCGGGATCTCAAGCGGTCGCGGCCGCGCCGGCCGAGGTCGCTGGGCTGGGGCGGGTGCTGGCGTAGGTTTCGGCGGCATGGTCGAGCCGGATCGCGGCAAGATGTGCCCGAGTGATGTGTTCGGTGCCGTCGAGGATCGCGTCTATGGCGGCGCCTCGGATCAGGTGCGACAGGCTACCGATCATTCCGGCAGTGCGCCGGTGCAGGTATTCGTCCAGCTTGGCGAGGCTGCCGGCCGGATGCTTGCGCAGCGGCAAGGTGGTTTCGATCCCGGAAACCAGGGCCCGCCAGGTAGCGCGCTGTTCCGGTGTGCCGTAGGCGAATCCGGCGGTCGGGATCGTGGTGAACCGACTGGCGATCTGCCGCCCGCGGGGGCCGGCGAACAGGCCGGCGCGTTCGACGTCGACGCCGGCGTAGACGAACGTCGCGGGCAGCCGTTCGGCGAAGTATTTGAGCTGGTCGGAGACTTCCGCCCCGGACCGGGTCGCGAGGTTGAGGTTGTGGACCTCATCGACGAGGACCAGGTCGACGCCGACGTGAGTCGCGGTGACACAAACGGCGTTGACGACCTCGGTGAGGTTCGCGCGGTTGGTCAGCGGCAGGCCGAGGAAGCGAGCGAACTCGACGGCCAGCATGCGTGGGGTGGCCGCGGGTGGGACGGTGACGTAGATGACCGGCAGCCGCCCGAGTTCACGGGGGTGTTTGCGCCGGATCGCGAGTTCGTGGGTGCGTCCCAGCGCGGTGATGGCAGTGGTCTTGCCGGTGCCCGGGACGCCCGTGACGATCAGTCCGCGGCGTGCGGAGACCTGTCGCCGCTTGAGCATGACCAGCCGGCGGGCGCAGGCGATCACCTCGATGATCGTCGGGGTGTTGACCATGACCAGTTCGGACAGGTATTCGATGCGGGCGTCGTCGTCGCCGGTGGGTGGCGTAGGCCGATGGCCGACGAAGCGGGCCCAGCCTTCCTTGGTGGTCAGCGGCTCATCGGCTGCCTCGCCGGAGTCGTCGAGGGCGGGGTCGAGACGTAGGTGCTGAAGTTGGCTCATGGCCACCTTTCGGCTTCGGCGTCGGCGTCGAAGATGCCGAACGGAATGACTTCGGCGCCGGCCTGTTCGTCGCCGTTCGGTGGGGTAGGCAGCACTTCCGCGGTTCTCGACGCGGCGGACGGGAACCTGCTGATCGCCCGGGACGCCGGCGGCTGGGCCTCAGCCGCCACGGTGAACGAGGTCTACGGACACGTCGACATCCACGACCCGGCTTTCGACGCCGCGCTTCGCACAGTCTGGGGTGAGACGAAGTGACCGCGATAGCTCTGGCCCCGGTGCGGGATGCCCGGCAGGGGCGCGACCGGTTCGAGATCATGGCCGCGCTGATCAACGCACCGTCGTTCGACCCCGTGTTCCGCTCGGAGATCGTCGAGATCCCGCCGGAGCACCCCGTCTATCGATGGGTCTGCCTGGTCACCGATTGCGAGCGGCCGAGGGCAGGCCGGGGAGATCTCTGCGGAGCCCACGAGACCGCATGGCGGCAGCTTCGGCATGAGCAGTCCCGGGTCGACTTCCTGGGCACCGCCGATCTGGTCGGGCACGGCGAGGAGTTGCGTGAGCGACCGTGCCGGCTCTGCCCCGGGCGGCCTTCCCGCCAGTTGACCTTGGGACTGTGTCACCACCACCAGTTCAGCTGGTATCACTACCGTGATCGACACGGTGACGCCGCCGACTTCGACACCTGGCTGGCCAGGCAGTCGCCCCGGCCCGGCTACGGACGCTGCAAAGCCGTGGTCTGCCCCGATCTCGCCGAATCGCCCCTGGGTCTCTGCTACCGGCACTACCGGCGCTACCTGCGAGAGGGAAGACCCGGCGGGGCCCTGCTGCCGACGCAGTGGGGCAACCGCTACGAACGGGCCGGTACGCCGGTGCCAGTCGCCTACAGCAACGAGGCGGACTTTCGGCGGTGGTGTTCAAAGACGGCGCCGGTGTCTCGGCCGGGCCAGGTCAACCTCCGCGGCCTGCACCCGCTGCTGCGGGCCGAGATCCAGTGGGGACTGTTTGTCCATGCCCGCGGGTCGGGCCGGCGCTGGGGCTCGCTCAGATCCAGAGCCTGGCGGACTACTGCCGCGAGCACGGATTTCACTCGCTCACCGAGCTGACCACCGGCGGCCTGGACCCAGACGCAAAAAGGGGTCTGGTGGCTGCGGCCGGCCGGGACGCCGCCTACCTCGCTCGGATGCTCATCAGCCTGCTCATTCCGCTCTATGTGACTCCGGAGCAAACCCGCGAGCAGGGGTACCTGAACACCGAGCACTTCGGCCGCAGACTCAACAACCGGTCGGCACGCATCGAGCTGACCCGGATCTCTCAGCGGTGGCTGCGCGACCTGGCCTGGGACCACTTCGCCGGCATACTGCGATCACCGAAGTGCCCACGCTCGGGCCACACCTTCGATGGCACCCGCAGGGCTTGCATCGAGCTCAGCGCCTTCCTGGAGACCCGCGCTCCTGGGAGTGGTCACGACCCGAGACTGCTACGTCCTCACCATGTCCACGAGTTCGCCGCCGACCAGCGGCTCCGCGAACTGGACGAGCTACCGTCGCTGGGGATGAAGGGCCTGCACGGCAAACCGTCATCGTGACCGCCTACACCCGCCAGATGGTCTTCACCCGCACCCGGCGCATTCTGCTGGAAGCCCTGGAGTCCGGCGAAGCCGAACGGCTTGGCCTCGACCGGGCCTTCGTCACCGCCATGCCCTCTCCGGAACGGATCATCACGCGGACACGAACCCCGTTCTCCGACGAAGTCGCCCAAGCCCTCGCCGCGGAAACGAACCTGCAGGCGCTCGCCGCCCCCCACGACCCGGCCGACCCCGGACTGCGGGACGCCTGGGAGACGATCATCGTGACCGGACGGCGTTGCAGCGAGGTGATCAAACTGCGTCTGGACTGCCTGGGCCGCTACGGCGGGCTTCCTATGCTCTGGCACGACCAGACGAAGGCCGGCAACCACGACGCCGCGATCCGCATCCCCGAGCACCTCCACCAGCGGCTGGAAGCCCGACAACGCAAGACCCTGGCGCTGTTCGCCGCCCGCCACAACCTTCTCGAGCGGGTCTGAACCGCCGACTCGGTCTTGGTGCCCGACCGTCTGCGGCAGCCGGGCCCCAAGACCAACATCATCGAGGGGAAACGGCGTCCGGACCGGCTCAGCTTGCACTGGAAGGAGGGGCAGCCATGGTTGCGCTCGGCGCCAGTTGGAAATGCCAGATGATCTGGCTCGGTGTTCCGTCCCAGGCGGCACCAGCGGCCGCCGGGACGATGCCCAGCAGCGACCAAGGCCAGACGTCCCACGGCCCTGTCACGATCTCCCCGGGCATGTCCTTGCTGGCATCGCCGGACATCCGAGGTTCCTCGCAACGCCGTAGCTGCAGACCCAAGGGCAAGGCGACGCGGAGATAGTCACTAGCCCGATGGCGGAACGCCGGCAGCAGCCCAGGATCACCGTCGGCAGAGCGAACGCGCGGCACCGACCCCAACGCCACCAGCTCGTGGTGCACGTCAGTGATCACCAGATGGCCGCCAGGACGCAGGACCCGGGCGAACTCGGTGAGCGCCGGCGCGACATCGGGAAGGTGGGTCAGTGCCAAAGCGCACACGACGACGTCGACGTGGTCGTCGGGCAGCGGAAGCTGATGCAGGTCCCCCCGCCGCAACTCGGCGTTCGGAACGCGCGTACGAGCGTGAGCCAGCATGTCCGGGGAACTGTCCACACCGATCACCCTGTAGCCGTGCTTGGCGAGGTACTCGGCATATCGTCCGGTGCCGCAAGCCGCGTCCAAGGCCACCCCCGGAGACAGAGGACCAAGGATCTCGCGCACGATGGGTTCTTCGATCTCGAACAGCCCGTTACCCGGTTGATCATACGTCGCGGACCACACCTGGTAGCCATTCACCGTGTCGACCTGCGCCGCGGTCACTCCGTCGCCCTTCAACGCAGGGCTGTCCAGAAGGCGCCGGACCTCGCTGATCCGCGCCTCGATGAAGTCTCGGTCATAGTCGCCGGCGAAGGCACGCAGCAACGCCACGCCCTCCAGCCCCAACGTGTAAGCGAGCGGATGCTGGTATGCCACAACGCGACCGTAACGACAACGTGCGGATCCGACTATCCAATTTCCTCACGGCTCAGCGCTGCGACTGGGCCCCACGGCCGGAACCAAGACTCCGGACAGGAAAATCGACCTAGATCCAGTCGTAATGGACAAGACCTTTAACCGGTGCTCAAAGCCGTGGGATAGATAGTCCGGCCAGGTGTTGAAACGCCGTTGCGAACATGTATTCTATGTGTTGTCACAGCTCAGAGCCGGTATCCGAGTTCCTGCGGTCGGTAAAGCACGCGACGATCCACTCGTCGAGCAGGTCCTGCAGTTCGGCGAGGCTCCAGACCGCTTCGTCGGCCACCCGGTCGCCGCGCCGGGTGACGTTGGCCCCGGTGCCTACGCCGAGGGCTTCGAGCTGCTCAGCACCCCGGGACGGCCGGCACCGCTGTAGCCTGCGACGTGCTGGCAGAACAAGGTGTTGATCGAGGAAAACTGCCGCTCGACGATTGGCTTGTCGGTCGGGCTTGGCCGCCGCCAGTTCCAGCCGTGCGTCAACGCCGACGAGCCGGGCGTGAGGCTGCCTGGACGCAGACATACGCAGCGCCGTTGACCAGCCGGGCCGCATCGGTTCCGGGACGAGCATCCGAGCCAGGAGCAGCGCCGCGTCAACGGCCTTGGTGCCGGACGGGCGCAGCACTGCCGCGGCGATGGTGCGGGTGGCGACGTCGATGACCATCGTCAGCTCGGGCCGACCGAGCACCCCAGAATCCAGCACGACCATCACGTCCAGCACCGTGGAGTCGATCTGCACCAGCTGACCCGGCCGGGTGGCGGTCGTCGGTGTGAACGGCCCATCGGGCCGGTTCGCCAACGACCGGCGGGTAGTCGCCGCGCCGAACGAGTGCCGACCCACCGACAACGCCGCGATCAGTTCGTAGAAGGCGCTGCGAGCCGGAACCGGCACCACGGCGTCGCCGTGTTCGGCGGCCAGCGCGGCGACGACCCGCAGCATCAACCGTTCCCGGGTGCCGGTCGAGGCATGCGTCTGCGCATCCAACTCCGCGCGGATCACCGCGACAAGACGCGGATCCGCTCTGCCAACGATGTCTCTCGTCCTGATGGCGCGCTGGTCGACCAGGCCCCAGAGTCCCTGCTTGGCATAGCGAACACGCATCCGGCGCACCGTACGCGCCGAAACCGGCCTGCCGGCGGCAGTCAACTCCTCCGCCTTGGCCTGCTCGCGCTGCGCCAGGGTCGAAATCGCTGGGTCGAATCCGGGCCGCGGGAGGCTGCGTGGCTCCGCGCCGGACGGTAGGCCGGTCATCACCTCGACCACGTGCCGCTGCCACCAGCGGGCCCGTTCCGCCACGTCATCCGGCAAGCTGTCAAGCAGCCCGAACGGCTCCACCACCGGTGTTGCAGGTCCATCGACAAGCTCAAAGTCCGGCGCGGCAAGCAGGAACGGCAAGAGCACGACTTGTGCCGCTCCGGACCTGGACTGCAGCCGCACCGAGGTGCCCGCCAACGCGACCACCTGGTGCTCATCGCCGTCGAAGCGCACCCATTCACCGATGCGTAGCATCGGCATCCGTCCGGATGCCATCACCGCGCTCCAACAGTGGTCACCGGCGTGGCGTCGTGCAGCACCGTGCCCAGGCCGGCGGTGAGGTCACCACACCACAGCAGGTGAAACAGAACCGGCAGGACCACGATCGGATCACCGGCCTCTTCCGCCCCGGCCATCAGTGGCGCGGTATTGACGAACACCTCGCGCAGCGCCGCCACGATGCCGGGCACACGGTAACGCGGATGCCGGTAACCGGCTAGCCAGCGCACGTTGGTACTGAGCACAGGATCAGGCACTCCAACGAGGCGATAGTCCCATCCGACCAGCTCACATGCCCGCCGCATCGCATCGAACGCTACGGCGTCGCGCGGCTTGATCCGCTCTGCTGGACGGCAGTCGACAACCATCGCACGGCCTCCGACGAGACGAGCGAAGTAGTCCGGCGCGTGCGAACGACGGCGGCCATTTTCGTCCCAGAACAGCCAGAACGGCTGCGAAGCGATGCCGACCACCGCAGGATCGAAATCCAACAACATCAGGTGGTCCCGCTCCAGCCAGGACTCATAGCCGACATGCCCACCGGTCGTTGACGACCACCACAGGCCCGGGAAGTGCCGCTGCCGCTTACGCGATGAGAAGACTCGCACCGGCTTACCCAGCTCAAACCGCACCTCAGTTGAGTTGATCAAGATGGCACGAGGCTCGGCTCCGTCGGCGCCCACGTAGCCGATTTCGAACTCAGCCGTCAGCGGACCACCAGAGCCAGGCACCGCGCGAAGCATCCCGGCACCGTACCGCTGGCCATCTTCAGCCGGACGTGGCCACGCCGTTGGCCAACTTCCCGTGGACTGGACACGTCGCCAATCGCGACTTGTTGCCCCGAGCGGCGAAAATCGATTAGAATGTGTGTACTAAAACGGCCTTTGATCTGGGAGGACAGCCGTGACGACGTCCGCCTCCACCGCTCCCGCTCCCACCCCCGCGCCGCTACCCTACGCCACCCTGCTCGCCTTCACCCGCTACGTCGACCGGACCGGTCCGGCCAAGGCCACGTTCGTCGGCGGGCTGCGCAAGCAGCGGACGAGCAGGTCCGGCTTCAACCCGCACGGCCAGCTGGTCAAAGCACTCAAGGCGGACATCGCATTCCGCACCGGCGGCCGGCACCTGTCGGAGATCGCCGGCACCGTCAAGCCGCGCTGGCGCCCGCTCTACGAGGCCCTGGTTCCGGGCGCGGTGAGCTACCTGCACTCGCTCGGTGACCTGTCGGCGGTGCAGCTCGCCCAGACCCACGACGCTCTCGGCATGATCGGCGACCTGCCGGTGAAGATCAATCCGCACCTCGGCCTGCGCTACGACGACGGCCGGCGGGAGGCCGTCCGACTGCACTTCGACGAGCAGCCACCCAGCCAGGAGGCTCTGCTCGCCACCCTGCACCTGATGGGCCGCCAGATGGCGCAGGTGCTGCCCGGCGCCGAGCCGGTGCTGGTCGACGTACGCCGCGGGCTCGTGCACCGACCCGATTCGGCGGTCCGGGGCGACCAGGTCGAGCGCTGGCTGGCCGGCGAGGCCGCCGCGTTCACCGCCATCTGGTCCACCGCCGCCTGACCACCGCCCGGTCCGGGGCCGCACCGCGCCGGTGGTGCGGTGCGGCCCCGCCGGCTACCGCCGGCGCCGTACCGGACGCGGCCAGGGGTGGCACTCCCCCGGCAACCGCGTGACCACGCGATCCCGGGTGTTCGCCGGGGTGGCGAAGCGTGGGTGGGCGGCCCGGCGGGCTGGCAGGCTGGGGAGATGGCGGTCGACATCGTCTACGAGACGCCCGCGGTGACCACCGACGACGAGGCGGGCATCGCCACCGGCTGGCTGCCCGGCCAACTCTCCGAGTACGGCCGGCGGGCCGCCCACGAACTGGGCGCACGCCGCCGGACCAACGGACTGAACATCGTCTTCTGCTCCGACCTCCCCCGGGCGGTCGAGACGGTGCAGATCGCCTTCCCGCTGCGCGAGCTTCCGGTGCACTTCGACACCCGGCTACGGGAGTGCGACTACGGCAGACTGACCGGCGCTCCGGTGAGCGAGATCGCCGAGCTGCGGCTACGCCACCTCGACGAGCCGTTTCCGGGCGGACAGAGCTACCGGCAGGTGGTCGAGCAGACCATCGGCTTCCTGCGGGACCTCTCCGCCGCCTGGAACGGCGCCCGGGTGCTGGTCGTGGCACACAGCGCCAACCGCTGGGCACTGGAGCACCTGCTGAACGGCGCCGACCTGGCCGACCTGCTCCGCTCTCCGGACGAGTGGCAGCCGGGCTGGTCGTACCGCCTTCCGTCGGACTGGCGACGGCGGAATCCCCGGCCGGCCCGGCACCAGCCCGGGCGCCCGACCCGACAAGGCGGGTAACTCGCGGGCGGTCCCGGCCCCGGCCTGCCTATTCTTGGCGGCGACATGCAGACTCCATCATCCGCCCCCGCCGTACCCGCCAGCGCCGACCTCGCCGCCCTGCGGGCCCGGCTGCCGGAGCTGATCTTCCGTGACCAGCGCCGGATCCAACGCCGGATCGACGGCCTGGCCAAGGTCCGCGACCCGCAGCGGCGCCAGGTGGGGCTCACCGAGATCGCGGCCGAGATCACCCGCGCCGAGGAACGGCTGGCCCACCGGCTGGCGGCGGTCCCGGTGATCACGTACCCGGCCGGTCTGCCGGTGAGCGAGAAGAAGGACGACCTGCTCGCCGCGATCCGGGACCACCAGGTGGTGATCGTGGCCGGCGAGACCGGTTCGGGAAAGACCACCCAGCTGCCCAAAATCTGTCTCGAACTGGGTCGGGGTGTCCGAGGGCTGATCGGGCACACCCAGCCCCGACGGCTGGCGGCCCGGACCGTCGCCGACCGGATCGCCGAGGAACTCGGCACCGAGCTGGGCGGAGTGGTCGGTTACAAGGTCCGCTTCACCGACCAGGTCGGCGACGGGACGCTGGTCAAGCTGATGACCGACGGCATCCTGCTCGCCGAGCTCCAGCACGACCGGATGCTCCGCCAGTACGACACGCTGATCATCGACGAGGCCCACGAGCGGAGCCTCAACATCGACTTCATCCTCGGGTACCTGAAACAGCTCCTCCCCCGCCGCCCGGACCTGAAGGTGATCATCACCTCGGCGACCATCGACCCGGAACGTTTCGCCCGGCACTTCGCCCGGCCGGCCGACAGCACCGACGGCGAACCCCGGCCGGCACCGGTGCTGGAGGTCTCCGGCCGGACGTACCCGGTGGAGGTGCGGTACCGGCCGCTGATCGAGGTGACCGAGGCCGACGACGACGGCGACGAGGACGGGGAGAACGTCCGCGATCAGATCCAGGCGATCGGCGACGCGGTGCAGGAACTCGCCGCCGAGGGGCCCGGTGACATCCTGGTCTTCCTCAGCGGCGAGCGGGAGATCCGGGACACCGCCGACGCGCTCAACCGACTGGTGCAGAACCGCCCCGCGCTGCGGGACACCGAGATCCTCCCGCTCTACGCCCGGCTCTCCACCGCCGAACAGCACCGGGTGTTCCAGCCGCACCGGAACCGTCGGGTGGTGCTGGCCACCAACGTCGCCGAGACCTCCCTCACCGTCCCCGGGATCAAGTACGTCATCGACCCCGGCACCGCCCGGATCTCCCGGTACAGTCACCGGCTGAAGGTGCAGCGGCTGCCGATCGAACCGGTCTCCCAGGCGTCGGCGAACCAGCGCAAGGGTCGGTGCGGGCGTACCTCGGCCGGCATCTGCGTCCGGCTCTACGACGAGAACGACTTCCTCGGCCGACCCGAGTTCACCGACCCGGAGATCCTGCGGACCAATCTCGCCTCGGTCATCCTGCAGATGACCGCGATCGGCCTGGGCGACATCGCCGCCTTCCCGTTCATCGACCCGCCGGACCGACGCAACATCGCCGACGGCGTCAACCTGCTCCAGGAGTTGGGCGCCCTGGAGGCGACGACCGCGGCCGACCCGGACCGCCGGCTGACCCCGCTGGGGCGGCGGCTGGCCCAGCTGCCGGTCGACCCACGACTGGCCCGGATGGTGCTGGAGGGCGAGCGTAACGGCTGCGCGGACCACGTGGCGGTGATCGCCGGCGCGCTCTCCATCCAGGATCCCCGGGAACGGCCCGCGGAGAAGCAGGCCCAGGCCGACCAGGCGCACGCCCGCTTCGTCGACAAGGAGTCGGACTTCGCGGCACTGCTCAACCTCTGGCGCTATCTGCAGGAGCAGCAGCGGGCGCTGTCGTCTAGCGCGTTCCGGCGGATGTGCAAGGCGGAGTACCTCAACTACCTGCGGGTCCGGGAGTGGCAGGACATCTACAGCCAGCTCCGCCAGGTGCTGCGGACGATGTCGGACGGTTCGACGGGCCGCCCCGACCGGCGCCGGGGCGAGCGCGCCGAACGGCGGGTCGACGTACCCGGGCGGGTGGCGGCGGGCCGGGCCGCTGAGGTGACCGGACGCGGCACCGACCGGCGCGACGGTGGTGCCGACGGCGCGGACGGGACCGCCGAACCGCGCCGGACCGACGACGAGCCGACCCCGACCGATGAGATCGACACCGAGCGGATCCACCAGTCCCTGCTGGCCGGGCTGCTCTCCCACGTCGGGCTGCGGGACACCCAGAAGAACGACTACCTCGGCGCCCGGGGAGCCCGGTTCGCGCTCTTCCCCGGCTCGGCACTGTTCAGGAAGCCGCCGCGCTGGGTGATGGCCGCCGAACTGGTCGAGACCTCCCGGCTCTGGGGCCGGGTCGCCGCCCGGGTCGAGCCGGAGTGGGTCGAGGCGCTCGCCCCGCACCTGGTCAAACGCAGCTACAGCGAGCCGCACTGGGAGAAGAAGCAGGCCGCCGTGCTGGCGTACGAGAAGGTGACCCTGTACGGCATCCCGCTGGTCAGCGGCCGTAAGGTCAACTTCGGGCGGATCGACCCGGCGTTGAGCCGTGACCTCTTCATCCGGCACGCGCTGGTCGAGGGCGACTGGCAGA
Organism: Plantactinospora sonchi; assembly: GCF_036422035.1. Taxonomy (NCBI): domain Bacteria; kingdom Bacillati; phylum Actinomycetota; class Actinomycetes; order Micromonosporales; family Micromonosporaceae; genus Plantactinospora; species Plantactinospora sonchi. The sequence goes on along the minus strand of NZ_JAZGQK010000008.1, from coordinate 16,325 downwards.
CCCACCACCGGTTCTTCTCCGACAACCGGAAACTGCTCGACGAGATCGAGGAGTTGGAGCACCGGGCCCGCCGCCGGGACATCATGGTCGACGACGAGACCGTCTACGCCTTCTACGACGCCCGGATCCCCGCCGAGGTGGTCTCCGGCCGGCACTTCGACGCCTGGTGGAAACGGACCCGTCGGGACCAGCCCGACCTGCTCACCTTCGACCGCGAGATGCTGGTCAACGAGGGCAGGGGCGGAGTCGACCCCGCGGACTACCCGGACGAGTGGCACTCCGAAGGCGTGGCACTGCCGTTGACGTACCGGTTCGAGCCGGGGACGACCACGGACGGGGTGACCGTCGACATCCCGCTGCCGGTGCTGAACCGGGTCGACGCGGAGAGTTTCGACTGGCAGGTGCCGGGGTTGCGCGAGGAACTGGTGATCGCGCTGATCCGGTCGCTGCCGAAGGCCGTACGCCGGAACTTTGTCCCGGCGCCGGACTACGCGCGGGCGGTGCTGGCCGCGATCACACCGGGGCGGGAGCCACTGCTCGACGCGGTGACCCACCAGCTGCGTCGGCTGACCGGGGTGACCGTGCCCCGGGAGGCGTGGGACCTGGAGAAGCTGCCGGCACACCTGCGCCCCACCTTCCGGGTGGTCGACGACGACGGGCAGCGGACGGTCGCCGAGGGCAAGAGCCTGCCGGCGCTGCAACGGCAGCTGACCACCCAGGTACGGCAGATGGTCGCGGCCGCCGCGCCCGACGTGGAGCGGACCGGACTGCGGGAGTGGAGCATCGGCACCCTGCCCCGCTCGATAGAGCAGGTCCGGGGCGGCTACCTGGTGACGGCGTTTCCGGCGCTGGCGGACGAGGGCGAGACCGTCGCGGTACGGGTCTTCGAGACCGAGGGCGAGCAGCAGCGCCAGATGTGGGCCGGCACCCGGCGGCTGCTCCGGCTCAGCCTCGGCTCCCCGGCGAAGTTCCTGCAGGGACGGCTGAGCAACGAGGCCAAGCTGGCGCTCAGCCGCAACCCGCACCGCAACGTGCAGGACCTGCTCGACGACGCGGCCGACGCGGCGGTCGACAAGCTGGTCGCCGACGCCGGCGGGCCGGCCTGGGACGCCGAGGGCTTCGCCGCACTCCGTGACCGGGTCCGGGCGGACCTGATCGACACCACCTTCGCGGTGGTCGACCGGGTACGCCGGGTGCTGGCCGCCGCGTACACGGTCGAGCAGCGGCTGGGCCGGACCAACAGCCTGGCCCTGGTGTCCGCGCTCGCCGACATCCGGGCCCAGCTCTCCGGCCTGGTGCACCGGGGCTTCGTCACCCAGACCGGCTACGCCCGCCTCGGCGACCTGCCCCGCTACCTGACCGCGATCGAGCGACGCCTCGACCGGCTGCCACAGAATCCGGGGCGGGACCGGGAGCAGCAGGCCCGGATAGCCCAGGTCCAGAAGGAGTACCAGGAGATGTTGGCCGCCCTTCCCCCGGCACGCCAGGGCGAGGAGGCGGTCCGGGAGATCCGCTGGATGATCGAGGAACTGCGGGTCAACGTCTTCGCCCAGGCGCTCGGTACGCCGTACCCGATCTCCGAGCAGCGGATCTACCGGGCGATGGATCTGGTGGAGGGCCGCTGACCGGTGAGGAAGGGCCCCTTCTTATCGCTTTTGGTAGAGGAAGGGGCCCTTCCTCACACTTCTGCCGTGTCACGAGCGCCACAGCTGCCCCGATCAGGTGGAATGTCCGGGGGGCGGTTGAGTACGCTGACCGGCGACCATCCAGAGCGACTGAGAGACCTGGCTCGACGACGTCGCAGCAACCCCCCACCGGTGGGTGCGGGTGCTACCGCCAGGACCGATGGAGGAACCGAAGTGCGTGCCACCCACCCCGAGCGGACGAGCCGGCTGCACGTCACCTGGCACCGGTGGCGTCGACACGTCGACCTCTGCCGGACCAGCACCATGCTCTGTCGCGACCGCGACTGATCCGGTCCGCCACGGCGTCGCCGTCATGGCCCTGACCGACCACGACCGCCGGTCGGCGGATCTCCGACCGTCTTTCCCACCCCTCTGAGCCGGGCCGTGTCGCCGCCTGTGGCTGTTGTGCCACGGGTCGCGGCCGCACGCGTCCCGCCGGACATTTCATGGAGTTTCCGCACATGCGCAACAGTCCTCTGCTCACCCGCCTGTTCTCCGGTGTCGCCGCCGTCGCCCTGCTGGGTGCCGTCGCGGCCTGCGGCGGATCGTCGTCCGCAGACGCCGCCGACAACCCCTACGACCTGCTCCAGCCGGGCACCCTGCGGGTCGGCACGCTGACCGACGCCCCGCCGAACGTCTTCCTCAAGGACGGGAAGTTCACCGGCTTCGACAACGACCTGATGACCGCCGTGGCGGAGAAGCTGGGCCTGAAGGTCGAGTTCGTGGGCACCGAGTTCTCCGCGCTGCTCGCCCAGGTCAACAACCACAAGTACGACGTCGGCAGTTCGTCCATCACCATCACCGAGGCACGGAAGAAGACGGTCGACTTCACCAACGGGTACGACTTCGGCTACTTCGGACTCGACGTGCCGGCCGGCTCGCCGATCACCAGTTTCACCCAGCTCAAGGGCAAGCGGGTGGTCGTGGTCCAGGGCACCGTCCAGGACGACTACGCCACCAAGGAGGGGCTCGACCCGGTCCGGGTGCCGGACTACAACGGCGCGATCAACCAGCTCAAGGCGAAGACCGCCGACGCGTGGATCTCGCCCGCCGAGATCGGCGAGAAGTCCGCTCAGGACAGTGGCGGAAAGATCGTGCTGGCCGAGAAGCAGCTCAGCTCGGCGCCGACGGCGTTCGCCGTGGCCAAGGGGAACGATCCGCTGCGGGAGGCGCTGAACAAGGCACTCGACCAGGTGATCCAGGACGGCACCTGGACCCGGCTCCAGGAGCAGTACTACCCGGGACGGCCGGTGCCGGAGACTTTCAAGCCGGGCAGCGGCACCGTGACGTACCCGCCGGTGAAGGCGGGATCCGGCGCGACGCCGACCGCCCCGGCGGGCCAGGGCGCGTCCGCCAGCCCGACCGGTACGCCGGCAGCCTGACCGCCACCCCGCCGGTGGCCCCGACGCGCACCGGACGGCGGTCCGGTGGCGGAGACCGGGCCGCCGGCGGGGCGGACGGACGTGTGACGGAGAGCCGATGACGGACCAGAGACAGGTGAGGCGATGGAGACCCTGAGGACGTTGTGGGAGACGTTCTTCGACCTTGAGTCGATGCGCGAGGCACTGCCCGAGATGCTCACGGTCGGGCTGCGCAACACCCTCCTGCTGGCACTGGTCTCGGCCATCCTGGGGACCCTGTTCGGCATGCTGCTGGCCGTGGCGGGCCTGGCCCGGTCCCGTTGGCTGCGCTGGCCGGCGCGGATCTACACGGACGTGTTCCGGGGACTGCCGGCCGCCGTCACCATCCTGTTGATCGGGGTCGGGTTGGCACCCCTCGGGCTCGCCTGGTGGGGGCCCAACCCGTACCCGCTCGGCATCCTGGCGCTGTCGCTGATCGCGGCGGCGTACATCGGGGAGATCTTCCGGTCCGGCATCCAGAGCGTGGAGGCCAGCCAGCTGGAGGCGACCCGCGCCCTGGGTCTCTCGCACGCCGCCGCGATGCGCCTGGTGATCATCCCGCAGGGTGTGCGTCGGGTCCTGCCGGCCTGGGTCAACCAGCTGATCGCCCTGATCAAGGACTCCAGCCTGGTCTACTTCCTCGGCCTGGTGGCCAGTCAGCGGGATCTGTTCCGGATCGGCCAGGACTACGCCGCGAACACCGGCAACGAGTCGGCGCTGCTGCTCGCCGGCCTGTGCTACCTGGCCATCACGGTGCCGCTCACCCACCTGGTCAACTGGGTCGACCGGCGGCTGCGGGACGGCCGGGCCGGTGGACCGGATCCCGAGGATCCGCTGGCACTGGCCGGCGAGACCCCACTACCCACTTCGACGGAGGGAGCGTCCGATGTCCGGAGGTGACCGACACGGCGACGATCGTTCCGGTGCGGACATCGGCGCGATGACACTGACCACCGCGACCGGGGTGCCGTCCGCCCCGGCGACACCACCGGCCGGTCGGGCCTTCGAGTCGGTGAGTGTCGCCACCCGGGACGTGCACCTGGCCTTCGGACGCAACAAGGTGCTGCACGGTGTCGACCTGGACGTCGCGCGCGGCGACACCGCCTGTGTGATCGGGCCGTCCGGCTCCGGGAAGTCCACCCTGCTCCGGACGATCAACCGGCTGCTGGAGCCCGACCGCGGCGACGTCCTGCTGGACGGCGAGAGCGTGCTGACCCGTGACCCCGATGAGCTGCGCCAGCAGATCGGGATGGTGTTCCAGCAGTTCAACCTCTTTCCGCACATGACCGTGCTGCGCAACGTGACCCTCGCCCTCCGGCAGCTCAGAGGGCTGTCCCGGGACGAGGCGGACGAGGTGGCGCTGCGCCAGCTCGACCTGGTCGGCCTGCGTCACAAGGCGGACGTACGTCCGGGGCGGCTCTCCGGCGGTCAGCAGCAGCGGGTGGCGATCGCCCGGGCCCTGGCCATGTCGCCCCGGGTGATGCTCTTCGACGAGGCGACCTCGGCGCTCGACCCCGAACTGGTCAAGGGGGTGCTGTCGCTGATGGCGGACCTGGCCGGTCAGGGCATGACGATGGTGGTCGTCACGCACGAGATGGGGTTCGCCCGACAGGTCGCCGACCAGGTCGTCTTCATGGACCGTGGCCGGGTGGTCGAGGCCGGCCCGCCGGCCGAACTCTTCGAGACGCCGCGCAGTCCCCGGCTCCAGGGGTTCCTCTCCCAGGTGCTGTAGGACACCGTCTCCGGTACGCGGGCGGGCGTCGCACCGGTTCCGGCGACCCCGGCCGGCCGTCCCGGGTACGTAGACTGGGCCGATGAGCGGGGTGTCCGAGGAGTTCGCCGATCCCCGGCTGGTGGCCCTCCACGACAGTTGGGATCCGGTCCGGGCCGACATCCCGTTCCTGGTCGACCTCGCCGCCCAACTGCCCGCGAGGTCCATCGTGGACCTGGGCTGCGGCACCGGTCGACTCGCGGTCGAGTTGGCGCTCCGGGGCCACCAGGTGACCGCCGTGGACCCGTCCCCGGCGATGCTCGAGCACGCCCGGCACCGTCCCGGTGCCAGCCTGGTGCGCTGGACGGAGGGGGACGCCTCGTGTCTCGGCGTCGCCGAGTACGACCTGGCGGTGCTGGCCGGGCAGGTCGTCGAGGTGATCACCGACGACCGGGACCTGCTCGCCACCTTCACCGCCCTCCGACGCGCGCTCCGGCCCGGGGGCACGCTGTCGTTCGACAGCCGCAACCCGATCACCCGGTGCTGGCTGGCCTGGACTCCGCGGACCACCCGCCGGCTCCTCGCCGACGGGGTTGAGGCGTGGTTCCAGGACGTCCACGCGGAGGGCGACCGGGTGCGCTACCAGACCCACTACCGTTTTCCGGACGGGACGGAACGGGTGTCGCACAACGAGCGGCGGTTCCGCTCCTACGCCTGGCTGGTGCACGCGCTCGCGGACGTCGGCTTCGCGGTCGACCCGATGGACTACGACGACCCGAACCTGGTCTTCCTCGCGTCCGCCACGCCACCCCGACCGGCGGTCGCGCTCCGGTTCGAGGGTACGCCGCCGGCGGACTGGCGGGCGGTGATCCGGTACGACCCGAACGACTCCGTGACCGTCGCGCTGGCCGACCTGGACACGGTCGAGGTACTCGCCCGGCTGCGTCGGCTGCGGGTGCCGGCGGAGATGGTCTACCGGGAGGCCCGTCGTCTCGGACTCGACTGGGATCCCGAGCGGGAGGTGCACCGGCGTTCGGAGGCGGACATGTCCGCCTGGCGGCAGCGTGACCGGGAGCACCGCGAGCGACTCAAACACGACTTCCTGCGCCGGCGGTCCGAGGACTGACCGCCGGACGCCCAGCCCGTCGCCCGGCCGTACCGCGCCGGCGGCCGGAGCCGGCTGCGGGCGGACGTGTCGACGCACGGGAACGTGCTCCCGACGCGCGGTGCGTCGGGAGCACGTCACCCGGCCGGTCGACCGACCGGAGGCGGGGTCAACCGCCGTTGATCACGAAACTCGACCCGGGTTGGACCACGATGTTGCCGGTGGCCGAGTTGGTGATGGTCACGTTCGTCAGGGTCGCGCTGCCGCGGGCACCGCTCATCGCGAGGATGCCGGCACCGTTGTTGGAGCGGTCGATCCGGACGTTGCTGATCACCACCCCCGGCATGTTGCCGCCACCCGTCTTGAACTGGATGCCGTCGTACGTCGAGTCGTGGATCTCGGTGTCCCGGATGGTGACCCCGACGATGTCCCGGGTCGCCGCGAACAGCGTGATCGCGCCGAACTCCTGATCCTCGTTCCAGAAGGCTCCGCCGGTGCGGTAGAGGGCGTTGTTGGCGATCAGCGTCTGCCCGGAGAAGGGCAGTGGATCGTGGTCGGTCGCCAACATGATGCCCGGGTAGTTCATCGTGTCGTAGATGAGGTTGTTCTCGATCCGGTTGCCGTAGCCGCCGTAGATCGCGATGCCGTTCGCCCGCCACGGCAACTGGATGGTGTTGTTGACGAAGTGGTTGTCGTGGGCGATGTCGACGGACTGGTCCTTGACGTACTGGTTGGCCCAGACCGCCAGGGAGTCGTCGCCGGTGGTCCGGAACGACGAGTTGAAGACCCGCGAGTTCCGGGTGCCGTTGGTGAAGTTGACGCCGTCGGCGTACGTGTTGCGGATCCGCATGCCGGTGAACTCCAGGCCGTCGCCGGGGCCCCACAGCTCCGGAATGTTGCTGTAGTCGCGGCCGACCCAGGCCCCGACGTTGGCGTGCTCGATCCAGACGTTGCTGATCCTGGTGTTGCGGCCGAACCGCCCGTTCAGTCCGACGCCGCCCTCGGCACCACCCGGTCCGCCCCGGATCCGCCCCGAACCGAAGATCGCGATGTCGGAGATCTGGGTGTTGTCGTCGATGTCGAAACCGAAGTTGCCCTCGTGCGGGTGGTTGATGCCACCGACCACCAGGTGCGGCTCGGTCAGGGTGTAGAGCTGGGAGTGCCACATCCCGGCGCCGCGGATGGTGACGTTACGGATGCCGACCTGGTTGTGCTGTCCCCGGTTCAGCGGGTCGTCGGTCAGGATCTTCTGCTCCTGCCGCCACTGCCCGGCCGGGATCCACACGCAGCCGATCACCCCGTTCTGGTCGTCGGTCACCGCCCGCTGGATGGCCGCGGTGTCGTCGATCCCGTCACCCGGCACCGCGCCGTACGCGGTGATCGAGGTGCAGCCGGCCGGCTGGCTCGCCGCCGGTGCCACCTGCTCCAGGTCGATCAGGTCGATGACGTGGAAGGCCGCCGTGTCGGACGCGTCCCGTTGCAGCCGGAACCGGGTGCCGGCCGGGTACGACTGGGACAGCAGGGCCTGGGACTCGTCGAAGAGCCGCCGGGCGTCGCCCTGGGGCGTGTTGGTCAGCCCCTCCGGGTCGTCCGTGGTGCCGTAGAGCCAGCTGTGCCGGGAGGAGAGCGTCAGCTTCCGGACGAAGGTGTCGTTGACGTAGAGGCTGATGGTGGCCTCGGTACCGCCGCCGCCCGGTGCGTCCGGGATCGAGTTGCGGACCACGATGGCGTTGGCCGGGCTGGTCGAGGTGACCTCGACGAACTGGCCGGTGCCGGTGAGCCGTACCGATCTGCGGCCGGAGGACTCGGTGGCGAAGTTGGTGTGCCCGAAGGTCCGCAGCGGGTCGGTCTCCAGCAGCGTGCCCTGGTAACGGCCGTCCTCCGCCTCGTACGACACCCACGGCACCGCCGCGCCGCGACCGACCACGATGGACCGGGTACCGACGTTGTTGCCCTCGTTGGTCTCGGCGACGGCGTTGGTCGCGTCGGCGGTGGCGGTGATGGTGGCACCGCCGCTGGTCGCCGTCCAGGCACCGCTGACGGGCACGTTGGCGGTGGAGCCGGCGGGGATCGACGGGGTGTTGGTGTTGAGCGTGGTGTTACCCACCACGAGCCGGGTGACCGTGGTCGCGCCGCTCGCGGCGGTGCCCCGGTTGTTCACCGCCACCGTGAAGGTGACCGCCGCGCCGACGGCCGGGTTCGACGGGTTGACGGTGATGCCGAGGACCTGCAGGTCGGGCCCGGGTGCCTGGGCGACGACCAGGGGTGAGGTCGCGGTGAAGCTGTTGTTGCCGTTGTCCTGCTCGATGATCGTGTCGGTCGGGTCGACCACCACCGCGACGGGGTAGCTGCCCTGTGGCCGGGTGCCGACCAGGTGGGTGACGGTGGCCGAGGCTCCGGCGGCCAGCGCGGCGACCGGCGCGCTGCCGACGACCGCGCCGCCCAGGCTGAAGTTGACGGTGGTCGCGGCGGCCGCCGCGGACCCGGTGTTGCGTACCGTGGCCGAGAGCGTGATCGGCGTGGTCTCGGTCGGCGCCGTGGGCGTCCAGGTCGCCGTGCTGACGACCAGGTCCGGGTTGGGTGCCGGGGTGCCGCAGACCTCCAGCTCGGCCACCTGCCCGGACGGGGCGCCGGTGTTGCTGTTGAACCGCAGCTGCACGGCGGCGGTGGTCGCGTTGACCGGGACCGTCACCACGTTGCTGCCCTGGACGAACTGGTAGTTCGCCGCGGACACCAGGTTGGTGAAGGTGCCCGAGGCCTGGTCACGGCCGAGGATCTGGAAGTTCTGGGTACGACTGCCCCACGCCGGGTCCGGGTTCAGCTTGACGTTGACGCCGGTGATCGCGTGGTTCGCACCGAGGGCGACGGTCAGGCTCTGGGGGTAGCCGGCGGCCCCCTCCCAGTACGTGTCGAGCGCGCCGTCGTTGGCCTTGTCCGGGGTGTAGACGAAGGCGGAGCCGGTCGCGGTCATCGGCTTTCCCCGGGCGATGTTCTGACATCCCGGAGGTTGGCTGCCGGTACGGGTGACGGTGTTGCCGGGATCGGAGAGGTTGCCCGCGACGTCGCGCGCCCGTACCTGGTAGGAGACCGTCGCCGAGAGCGGGGGGTTGTCCTCGAACGTGGTCACCGGGCCGACCGGCTGCAGCAGCGCGCCGTTGCGGTAGATGTGGTACCCGGCGAGGCCACTGCCGCCGGTGTTGTCGGTGGACGCGCCCCAGCTGAGCCGGATCGTCGTACCGGACTGGGTGTAGGACAGGGTGCCGGGAACGCTGGGCGGGGTGGTGTCGGTGGTACCGCCGCTGGGGCCGTACACCTCTAGTTCGGAGACCTGCCCCGCCGGCCATCCGCTGTTGGCGCTGATGTTGACCCGTACGTAGCGGGCGGCGGTGGCGGTGAAGGTGACCGTGACCGAGTTCCCGTCGACCGCCGGGTTGAAGGTGTACGCCCGCGAGCCCGCCAGGTCGGCGAAGGACGACCCGTTGGTGCTGCCCTGCACGCTCAGGGTCTGGCTCCGGGTGCCCCAACCGGACGTCGGCAGCCGCAGTACGACCCGGTTGACGCTCACCGACGAGCCGAGGTCGACCTGCAGCCAGTTGGGGAACGCGTGGTTGACGCCCTCCCAGTAGCTGGCCTGGTCACCGTCGACGGCCCGGGACGGGGCGTAGACGTCGGCGTGGCCGCTGGCCTGGGTGGGGCGTCCCTGGGCGAGGTTGCCCTCGGCGAGGATCCGCACCGGTAGGTCGGCCGGAAGGTCCGGCCGGGCGGCCGCGGTGGCGGCTGGTGCCCAGAGTCCGACGGTGGCGACCACGGCGGCCGCGACGACCGTCGCCACCCCCGAGCCACGTCTGGATCGTCTCATCGCTGTTCCTTCCGGAGCGGACGGTGCCCGGGGTGGTGGTCCCACGAGCGCAGGCGGGTCGACCCCGATGGGGTCATCGGGGCGGAAGTTGCGCGCGACAGTCGAGAAAAGAGCAGAAGGTTGTTTAGTTCTTGCGGGGAGTTGTCCAGAGGTTACCGACGTGCTACAGGGGCGTCAATACTTCCAACCCGATCGATGCCAGGACCGGCGCCCTGACCAGGCTGGTCGCCGAATACCACGCACGGTGGGCAGGCCACGCCGGTACAGTCCAACGGTGATCTTCCACATCGCCGAGGAATCGGACTGGACGGCCGCCCGGGCCGCCGGCGACTACCGGGTCTCGACCCGCGGTCGCACCCTTGCCGAGGAGGGGTTCATCCACGCCTCCCGCCGGGACCAGGTCCTCGGGGTCGCCGAGGCGTTCTACGCCGACGCGGGCCCGCTGCTGCTGTTGAGCATCGACCCGACCCGGCTCTCCGCACCGGTCCGCGACGACGAGGTGGCACCGGGGGTGGTCTTTCCGCACATCTACGGGCCGATCGACCTCGACGCCGTGGTGGCCGTGACACCACTGGACCGGGGAGCCGACGGCAGTTACAGACTGCCGCCGTCCTGACCCGCACCCGGGCCCGCTGAGCTGCGCCTCCTCGTCCGACCGGACCGGGACGACCCAGACAGGCAGCGACAGCGATGGATGAGAACGTCACCGACTGCGTACACTGCGGCACGTGGCGGGGCAGATCGCAGAAGGGCCACGGCGTGGACGTCGACGGGGAGAACCGACCGTGGCGACCATCGCCGAGTTGGCCGGGGTGTCGAAGCCGACCGTGTCCAAAGTGCTCAACGGACGGTCGGGTGTGGCGTTGGAGACTCGGCGCCGGGTGGAGGCGCTGCTCCGCGAGCACGGCTACCGGCGTCCGGACAAGACTCCGGCCAGCGCCACGCTCGAGGTGGTGTTCTACGGCCTGGAGAGCCACCTGGCGATCCAGATCATGCGCGGGGTGGAGCAGGTGGCCCGCCGGCACGAGCTCGCCGTCGGCTTCATCGAGGCGAACGGCCGGACCGCGCCAGGCCGTTCCTGGGCGGAGCAGCTGCTGGCCCGACACCCGGTCGGTGTGATCGCCGCATTCTCGCGGTTCACCCCGGAGCAGCACGCGCAACTCGCCGCCAGCGGGATTCCGCTGGTCGCACTGGATCCCACCGGGGAACCGATGCACACCATCCCGTCGGTCGGCGCGACCAACTGGAGCGGTGGCATCGCCGCCACCCGCCACCTGCTCGAACTCGGCCACCGCCGGATCGGCGTGGTCAGCGGGCCGCCCGACTACGTGGCCGCCCGGGCCAGGTTGGAGGGCTGCCGGGCGGCGATGGAGATCGCCGGGTTGCGGCTCGACGAACGGCTGGTCCGCAGCGGCCGCTTCTTCTTCGAACGCGGCCGGGACTTCGGTCTCGAACTGCTGCGCCTGCCGCACCCGCCGACCGCCCTGGTGTGCGGCAACGATCTGCAGGCACTCGGCGTCTACACGGCGGCCTGGCAACTCGGCCTGCGGATCCCGCAGGACCTCAGCGTGATCGGGTTCGACGACATCGACAACACCCGCTGGTGCTCCCCGCCGCTGACCACGGTCCGGCAACCGCTCACCGAGATGGGCACCGCCGCCGCCGAGATGGTGCTGGCGCTGGCGGCGGGTGAGACCCTCCTCCAGCCCCGGGTCGAACTCAGCACCACGCTGGTCGTACGCGAGAGCACCGCGCCGCCGGCCGGCGCCTGACACACCGTTGGTCCGCGCCGGGCCAGGTGCCGGTCCGGGCGTGTCGACGCGACCGCGGGCCGTCCGGGTCGGGTCAGGCGTACCTGATGTCCAGGTGGGTGAAACGCGCGTTCCGGAAGCCCGCCCCGATCCCCCTACGGAACGGGTTACCGCAGTTCACGACGCTGAGGTGGGAGAGTTTCCGGCAGTCGAGCAAAGCCTCGACATTGATGGTCCTCTTGCTGTTCAGGATGGTGAGGTCCACCAACTCCGGCAGGGCCTGGAAGAGGGCGCAGTCGATCTCGGCCCGTAGCCCGTTCAGCCGCAGTGCCGTCAGGTACGGGCAGGAGCGCCGGCAGCCTCGGGTTCCGCAGCTGCGCGCGGGACGGGAGCACGTCCAGGCGCCGCACCCTGGCGGCGTCCTCCGCCGCAAGCGTGCCACCCCACGGGATCCGTACCGCGCCGTCCTCGGTGTAGTCGTGGCACTCGTCGACGTTGCCGACGCAGTAGCTTCCGTCCTCCAGCGGCGGCAGATGGAGGTACCGGCACCGGCTCGCGGCGAAGCCGTCCGCCGGTTCGTTCCCACTCACCGCGCGGCACCCGGTCGTCCGGCGCTGGCCATCGCGCCGTCAGCCCCGGGACTGGTTGTCGACCAACGCCAGCAGGGCGGCGTGTGTCTTTCGGTCCGCCGCCACCAGCAGCCCGCCCACGCCGGTGTGCAGCGGCTGCCCCTCGATGCCGGTCACCACACAGCCCGCGGCCCGGCACAGCGCGATGCCGCTGGCGAAGTGCACGCTGTCCCGCAGGTCGCCTTCGGTCACGTAGGCCGCCCGCCGGCCGGCCGCGACCCAGGCCACGCCGAGCGTCGTGGAGAGGACCCGGGGCCGGAACCGCTCGGTGAACCCCTTGTCGGACAGCAGTCGTACCGCCCGCACGTCCGGAAAGGGCGGGTCGAGGTTGAGGTCCACCAGCCGGGACCCACCCGACGGGGTCAGCTTCTCGTCCACCCCGTCCCGTCGGACGTACGCCTGGTCACCGTCGGTCCAGAACACCTCACCGGCGAAGGGATCGGCGCTGGCCGCCGCCGTGGTGTCGGCTCCGACCCGGAGCGCGACGTTGACCGCGACCAACGGGGTCCGGGCGGCGTAGTTGAGCGTGCCGCAGAGCGGATCGACGAGCCAGGTCCGGTCGGCGTCACCCGCGCCGGTACGTCCACTCTCCTCACCCAGCACGGCGTCCTCCGGCCGGGCGGACCGGAGGAGGTCGAGGATGACCTGTTCCGCCTCCAGGTCGGCGGCGGTGGCGAAGTCCCCCGGGGACTTCTCGAAGCGGTCCAGCGGGGCGCCGTACCGGGCGCGGACAACCTGGGCACCGGCCTGCGCCGCCGCGACGGCCAGTTCCGGATCGGTGAGCGACATGGCTGGACGATACCGGCGGGCGGCCCGTTTCCTTGATCGGGCACCACCTCGGCCGGGCGCCGGCGTCCTCACAGGCGGGCAGCCACCACGACGTCGTCCCCGGGGGACCGGACCGGCTCGTGGTGGTCGGTGAGGTCGCGTAGCCGCCTGACCGGCGAGGCGAGCAGGACCAGCGGTATGCAGACGGCGGCGCCGACAAAAATCAACAGCGTGGTCCGGCCGCTGAGCACACTGGCCAGGATTCCGGCGAGCAGCCCGCCGATCGGGATCGCCCCCCAGGAGACGAACCGCACCGTCGCCATCACCCGGGGCAACAGCTCGGGTGGGCTGGCGATCTGACGGTAGGTACGGGTGACCACGCTGAGTACCACCACACCGATCGAGAAGACCACATTGCCGACCGCGAACGCGAGCAGGGCCGGCCAGCCGGTGCCGAGTGGCACGACAACGGCCCCGACGACCGCGACAAATCCCGCCACGATCAGGGCCCGGGCGGTGCCGAGCCGGTTGGTGATCCGGTTGGTCAGGGTCGCGCCGACCAGCGTACCGACGCCGTCGGCGGCCAGCAGCACACCGGCCACGCCGGGCGTAAGGTGCAGTTCACGGACCAGGTAGAGCGCGTAGAGGGCGTGCTGTGCGCCGCAGACGGTGTTGGCCGCGGTGGCGGCCCACATGCACGGACCCATCACCGGATGCCGGACGACAAAGCGCCAGCCCTCCCGGATCATGGCGCGGACCGGCGGCCACCGGTCCGGCACCTTCGACCGACGCTCGGGCAGGGTACGCAGCAGCAGCGCGGAGACGAGGTAACTGGCGGCGTCGACGAGCAGGGTCGGCACCGCACCGATCACCTGGACGGCCAGACCGCCGACGGACGGACCGCCGAGCTGGGTGGTGGCGTGGGTTCCGGAGGTCAGACTGTTCCGGGCCTGCAGCTGGTCCGGGCTGACGATCGAGGCCAGGAACGTCGAGTTGGCGACGTCGAAGAGGACGTCCGCGACGCTGATCACGAGCGCGGTGACCACCAACTGGGCCACGGTCAGGTGACCCGACCACCAGGTCAGCGGGATCGACACGACCGCCGCCGCCCGGGCCAGGTCGGCGACCACCTGCACTCTGCGCATCGGCAGTCGTTGCACGATCGCGCCGGCGGGCAGACCGATGACGATCCAGGCCACGTAGCTGGCGGCGGCGATCAGGCCCATCTCGAACGCGGAGGCGTGCAGCACCGTCAACGCGGTCAGCGGCAGCGCGACGGCGCCGACCGCCGAGCCGAGCCCGCTGGTCGTACCGGCCGTCCACCACCGCCAGAAGACGCTCGCGCCGCGCGCACCGTCCGTCGTCACCTGAGGTCCTCCACGCGTCGGCCTGTCGCACCGCCGTCGGCGACGCGACTCCAGTGAGTTCCAAAACGAAACGCACTATACTTGACCTCGTGAAACGGTCTGACCTCGGCGACGCCGACTGCGGTATCGCCCAGGCGCTGGGGGTGATCGGCGACTGGTGGACGTTCCTGGTGATTCGCGACGTCGCGGGCGGAAACACCCGGTTCGACGGCCTGCAACGTGAACTCGGGGTCAGCCGCAGGGCGCTGACCGAACGCCTCGCCGGCCTCGTCGAGCACGGCGTACTGGAGAAGCGGGCCTACTCCGCCCGGCCGCCGCGCTACGACTACGTACTCACGGCGAAGGGCGAGGGGCTGCTGCCCACCCTCATCGCGCTGCAGGACTGGGGCACCCGACACGTGATGGGCGACGGCGCGCTGACCGCGACCACGGAGGACGGCTCGGCCGAGAGCCGTCGGGTGCACGAACTGGTCGGCCGGAAGCTGCCGGACGTCGTCCTGCGTCGGCACGACAACACGCCGGTCCCGCTCACCGCACCGGACGGCCGGTGGACCGTGCTCTACTTCTTCCCCGGCGCCTTCGCACCCGGCGCCCAGGGCTATCCGCCCGGCTGGACGGAGATCCCGGGTGCCCGGGGATGCACCCTGGAGTCCCTCACCTACGCGTCCCGCTCCGCCGACTTCGCCGCCGCCGGCGCCGAGATCCGGGGCGTCAGCACCCAACGCCCCGACGAACTGGCCGCCTTCGCCGCGCACGCCCGGCTGCCGTATCCGCTCCTGTCCGACCAGGACAGCAGGCTCGCGGCCGGGTTGCTGCTGCCGACCTTCCGGGCGGCCGGCGTCGACCGATTCAAGCGACTGTCGCTACTGGTCGATCCGGGCGCGGTGATCCGGGCGACCCAGTTCCCGATCACGGACCCGGCCGGCTCGGTGGACGAGATGCTCACCCTGCTCCCCCGCCGGTAGGCGGCACGGCGTCAAGCTCCTCCACTACTCCATTGCTGTCGGATTGCGAGCAGGTTGTCAGAGAACAAGCAGCCTTGTCAGGGTTCCCCGAACAACCGTAGCGTCGCTGACGGACATCGATCCCTCAGCCCTCGGTGCCCGGCCTCCGATCCTGTGGGCGGCCAGGATCACCTGGGCGAACCCCACGGTCGGAGGACAGGCATGGCAAGGACGCGTCCACGCACCCGTCGTACGGCAATCGGACTGGGTCTGGCGGTGACCCTCTCCACCCTGCTGGCCGGCGTGCCGGCGTCCCCCGCCGCGGCCGCCGTCGTGTTCGCCGACGGTTTCGAGAACCCGGTCATCAACAACGACTTCACCACCTTCGTCGAGGGCGATCAGCTGGGACCGTGGAGCGTCACCAGCGGCACCGTCGACCTGACCCGCGACTGGCAGCACGCCGAGGGGAACCAGTCACTCGACCTCAACGGCTACAGCCCGGGTGCGGTCGCCCGCACCCTGTCCACCCGGCCGCTCACCACCTACCGGGTCAGCTACGCCCTCGCCGGCAATCCCGACAGCGGGCCCATCGTCGCCACAGGCCAGGTCACCGTCAACGGACACACCGTCGACAGCTTCAGTTTCGACACCACCGGCCAGACACCGTCCGACATGGGGTACGTCCGCCGGACCTTCTACTTCACCAACGTCCTCTCCCCCTCCACCACCCTGCGGTTCGCCAGCACCACCGCCAACGCACACGGACCCGTCATCGACGACGTACGGGTGGAGAGCTGCCTGCTAGTGCTCTGCCCGGCCGGCGCCCGCACCACCAACCGGCTCCCCTAGGGCGGATCTCGGGGATGTCGGTGGGCGAGGCGGTGTCCGGGCGGTCCGGCAAGGCGGAGGTCCGCTCGGACACCGGTGTCGTGCCCGGGCGAGCCGACAACTCTCCCGGGCGTCGTCCGGGCCCGCCGGAGCCCGCCAGCAGATCCGCGAGACGCGCCCCGGCCGCCGGGGGGGGGGGGGGCCCCCCCCCCCCGCCCCCCCCCCCCCGGGGGGGGGGCGCGCGGGGGCGCCCCCCCCCCCCCCCCGGGGGGCCCCGA